>CBJNAR010000045.1:0-10428 GCA_966434075.1 uncultured bacterium | reverse complement strand
ATCACGCTCATCACCAGCAGCCCGTTCTCCGTCTGGACGGGGCTCAGGCTGATTTCGGCGGAGAACTCGCTGCCGTCTTTGCGCCGGGCCAGCAGGATGCGCCCGCTGCCGATGGGCCGCGTCTGCGGGTGGGCGTAGTAGTGCGCGCGATCCTGGGCGTGCACCGCACGCAGTGGATCGGGGACCAGGAGCTCGATGGACCGGCCGGTCAGTTCGGCGCGGTCATAGCCGAAGAGTTCTTCGCTGCGGCTGTTGACCAGCACAATCTGCCCGGTGTCGTCCACGATGACGATGGCGTCGGGCGCCGATTCCAGCAGGGCGCTGAACCAGGCCGCGGTGGGCACGGTGCCGGACGGCGGCAGGCTCAGGGAGTCCGCGCCCGCCTCGCCCGGCGGGATAGCGCGTTTATGCACTGACTTAACCATAACCTGCTCCGTTTCGGGCGGGGTGCCGTTCGTCCGCCCCCTGTATCATACAGGTTCGCGGCGCCCGGATCAAATGGCTTGTGGTGGTGAGCTTGCTACCCACGGTTAGCGGATGTTTCACACCCGTGCCGGTAGAACCTCTTATACTAGTGCTATGCCTCTCCACATTTTGATCGTCGATGCCGATCGTACTGCCGCCCAGGTGACGCGCGCGGCGGTGGCCCGCAGCCTGCCCGCCGCGACCGTGACCGTGACCACGGACCCGGCGCATCCCTGGATGCGCACGCCGCCGGAGCCGTTAGACGTGTTGATCATCGACCCGCCGCCGCGCCCCCCGGCGGGCACCCAGCTTATCCGCCGGGCACAAGCGATCTGGCCGGGGGTCCTGGTGATCGTGCTGGCCTCCGCGCCCACCCCGGCGTTGCGGCGCGATTTGCGCGCCCTGGCGGTGGACGTGTACCTGGAAAAGCCCACGCTCTTGCCGGTCGTGATCAGCGCCCTGCACACCGCGCTGCAACGCCCCCGCCGCGCCTGTGTGGATTAGCTCGCTCCGGCGGTTGGGCGCGACCCCATCGGAGGCACTTGCATGCGTGCGGTATACTATTGGTAAGGTATGACGGTAAGGTTGGGGGATGAGCCGCGCACCCGCTCATCTCTATCCCGCTTGTGTTACTAACCGCGGCTGTTTGAATCCACGCCCCATATCCGGCCATGGCACTCAACTCTCGCGTCCCGCGCCGGGAGGGCCAATCCCTGGAGGTATGCCATGCGCGTGCTCGTAATCAACGCCATTGACGGGCGGCTCGACCAATTACAGGCCGTTCTCGACCACCAACAGCGCGATATTGCCGCGGTGTTTGTTCTCGGCAATCTCACCCCCGCCGCCGCCCGGCGCCAGGCCTATCAGGCGCAGATCCGCAGCGGCCAGATCCCGGCCCCGGTGATCGAAGCCCTCGACCGCGAGAGCCGCCTCACCGAGCAAAGCTACGCCAATGTGTTTACCTTGCTCGGCAATCTCGGCGTTCCGGTTTATCTGATTCCCGGCGAAGACGATGCGCCCTTCACCGCTCTGACCACGGCCTTGCAGGCGCATTGGGGGACGGGGCGGCTCGTCCTGGCCCACCGGGCCGTCCACGCGCTGCCGAGCGGCGACGCCGTGGCCGGGTTCGGCGGCTTGCTGACGGAAGCCCGCGACGATGCCCGCCTGCTGCTGCACTTCCCCGACTGGATGGCGCAGAACGCCTTTGAGAACCTGGCGGCGTTTAGCGCGGTGTTCCGCGAGGCCCGGCGGCGGATCTTCCTGTTCGCGATGCCGCCGCGCGCCGCCACCCTCGATCTGCATAGGGGCACCCACACCGGCGACTCGACCTTGAACACGATTATCAAGACCTACAAGCCCCACCTGGTGTGCTGTGGCGGCAGCGACGGCGCGCGCGGGGTTGAAGTGGTCGACGGGGCGCTGGTGGTCCGGCCCGGTTCGCTCGTGGACGGGTCGTATGCCGTCGTCGATCTCGACCGCATGCAGGCGCAGTTGGCATGGCTCGATACCGGGGCGGCCCGCGACGCGAGCATGATCCCCGCCGTGCCGAGCGGGAGCTACGAAGTCGGCGCCGGCATCTAACGAGCGGCCGGGGCTATTTCGGCCCGGCATACGAGCCGGTGGCCGCGTAGAGGCTGGCGCCCGCCGCGCCGTCGCGCGACTCCGACGGGGCGAGGGGCACGTACACGGTGAACGTGCTGCCTTGCCCCTCCACGCTCTCGACCTCGATATCGCCGCCCAGAAGTTCGATCAGTTTGCGCACAATCGCCAGGCCTAGCCCCGACCCGCCCGCGGTGCGACTGAGACCGCTGCTGACCTGGTAGAACTCCTTCCAGATCTCGTCCAGTTCGGCGGCGGGGATGCCGATGCCGGTGTCGCGCACTCGGAAGATGATCCAGTTGGGCAGCGCGGGGTCGACGCCGGTCCAGAGCGTCACGCTGCCTTGCTTGGTGAACTTGATCGCGTTGCTTACGAGATTCAGCAGCACCTGGCGCAGACGGGTTTCATCGCTGGTGAGGGCGGGGATGTGGGGCGCAACCTGGACCTGCAGAGCCAGCCCCTTCTGCCGCGCCATCGGCTCCAGCGCCGCCCCCACCCCGGCGGCCAACTGCCCGGAGTCGATGCGCGTCAGCGACAGGCTCACTTTCCCGGCTTCGACGCGGGCGAGATCGAGCATGTCGTTGATCAGGGTGAGCAATTGCTGGCTGTTGCGCAGAATCCGCTCCAGTTGCTGGCGCTGTTTGTCGTTCACCGGCCCGTAGACCTCGCCCAGCAGCATCTCGCTGAAGCCGATGACCGTATTGAGCGGAGTGCGCAACTCGTGGCTGATGTTGGCGATGAAGGCGGTTTTGGCCTGGTTGGCGCTGTGGGTTTCTTCGTTCAGGCGCTGTAGCTCGGCGTTGGCCTGTTCCAGGGCCAGGTACTTTTCGCGCAACTGCATGACGAGTCCGTTGAGCGCGCGGGCCAGCTCTTGCGCCTGGCGCGGCGCCGTAGCGTCGAGCGTGAACTCGGGCAGGGCCTGTTCGGCGGCCCCGGCGGCCCCGCGGGCCTGGCGGGCAAGAGCGCCGATGGGGCGGGCCTGGCGGACGAACATGATGCCGGCGAGCAACAGGACCAGCCCCAGCCCTATCAGCGCGGCGACAGCGCGCTCGGTGCGCGCCAGGTTGCGCGTATCCTCCAGCGCCTGCTCGGCGGCGCCCACGTCGGCGCCGGCGCGGGCCAGCATCTGGTCGTGGCCGGCGGCCAGGTCGCGGGCGACAGGGTCCAGGCCGGTGGTCAGGGCGGGGCGCGCCAGGCGCAGGCCGCCGGTATCATAGACGGCGAAGACATGGTCGAGGGCGGCGTTGAAGCGGGTCACCACCTCGGTATAATGCGTGGCGGCGGCGCCCGGCGCGATGCTCTCGTACTCGGCGGCGGCCCGGCTTAGCTCGGTGCGCTGGCTCAGCGCGAGGTCCCGCCCGGCCCGGTCGCCGTTGAGATAGCCGGCGACGGCGCTGTGCGCCTGGATGGCCGCCACCTGGCCGCGCAAGAGGGTGCTCTGTTGCTGGTAGGCGGCGGCAAGCTGCTGCTGGGCGCCCGCCAGCCGGCTGTCGGTGAGCATGCCGCTGCCCAACGTCGCCACCAGGATCGTGGCGAAGGCAACCAGGTATAAGGCAAAGCGCAGAATCGTCGGCATAAGGCGCAGGACAGATCCCGGCGCGCGGGGGCGGGCGGGGATCGGACTCCAGTGCTCTATTATACAACAGCGGGCGGGGCGGCGCCGCCACCCGGCGGTCACGCACGCCCACACGCTATTGCAATGTACTTTTAGTTCGCGTATAATTGGGAAAAGCCGCCGCCGTCCGAGGTTTGGTCAATGTGCTGCGCGCCGCGATGGTGAGGCGAACCGGGTTTCGCAACGGGTGGGCACCTTTTTTCATCTGGACTCATCTTTTCTCGCGCACCTGTCCGCCCCGACTGTCCCTGTTCCCTCCACCGGTGTGGCGCCGTGGCGGATCTGCCCCTCGCAGCGGATACGGCGCGCCGCGCATTGCGCTCGTGCTACGCATCGTACCAGTCTGGAGGCCGCCGTGCTCATCAAGAAGCTGCCTGGGGGCGACGGGCCGAATCGTCCCTATGACCCGAACGGCAGTCGTCCGCTCGATCCGGGCGGGAGCCGGGCCTTGCCGGCATCCGATCCCGCCGATCAGATGAGCGGTACGGCCAAACTCGACGCTCTGCGCCAGGCCCTCGGCAGCGGGGCCATCCTCGCCCGCAACACCGTGCTCCAGAGCCGCTATGAGATCGAGCAGGTGCTGGGCATCGGCGGCATGAGCACCGTCTACCGGGCGCGCGACCTGCGCTTCACCAACGTGCTGCGCTATTGCGCCGTCAAGGAGATGCCCGATACGGCGCCCGACCCCAAGACCGGCGCCCTGCGCTTCTCGACGTTCGAGCGCGAAGCCTCGCTGCTGGCGACGCTCAGTCACGCCGGCATCCCCAAGATCTACGACTTCTTCTCGCAGGACAGCCGCGTTTACCTGGTGCTGGAGTATGTGGCTGGGAAGGACCTGGAGGTGCTGCTCGACGAAGCGGGCGGCCCCCTGCCGGAGACCCAGGTGCTGCGCTGGGCGGTGCAGGTCTGTGATGTGCTGGCCTATTTGCACGCGCACCGGCCCCAGCCCATCGTGTTCCGCGACCTCAAGCCGTCGAATATCATGGTGAACGAGGCCGGCGACAAAATCACGCTGGTCGACTTCGGCATCGCCAAAGCCTTCCAGTCGGACAAGAAGGGCACGATGATCGGCACCGAGGGGTACTCGCCGCCGGAGCAATACCGCGGGCTAGCCGAGCCCCGCGGCGACATTTACGCGCTCGGCGCAACCCTCCATCACCTGCTGACCAACAGCGACCCGCGCACGGAAACGCCGTTCACCTTTCACGAGCGGCCCGTGCGCCAGTTGAACCCCGCCGTCTCACCCGAAACCGAGGCCCTGATCATGCGCGCGCTGGAGTACGACGCCGCGCGGCGCTGGGAGTCGGCGGAGGCGATGCGCGCGGCGATCCTGGCGATCCTGGAGCCGCAACCGGCGGCGCCCGCCGTGGGCACCGACCCTGGTGCCCGCCCCGCTGCCTCCAGCGCCGCGCCCGCGCCGCCTGCCGCGCCCGCCTATGCCGTGGTGCCACCCGGCCAGCCGGCAGCCTATCCCTACACCATGCCGCCCGGCCAGGTGCCGGGGCAGATGCTGCCGGGCCAACCCGTGCCGGGCATGGCCTATCCCGGCATGATGCCCCCGCCGTATGGCGCCGCGCCCGGCGTCCCGGCCCCCGTGGTGGACGCGACCACCAAGCAGGTCTGGGTCTTTACCGCCGAAGACGAGATCCGCTCCTCGCCCGCGGTAGCCAAAGGCATGGTCTTTGTCGGCTGCTACGACAGTAACCTCTACGCCGTCAACGCCAAAACCGGCGAGTTTGTCTGGAAGCGGGCCACGGAAGGCGGGATTCCATCCTCGCCGGTGGTCTGGGAAGACCTGGTTATCGTCGGCTCCGAGGACACCAGTATCTACGCGCTCGACACCCGCCGCGGCGCCGTGCAGTGGACGGCGGGCACCGGGGCGCCCGTCCGCTCGTCGCCGCGGGTCTCGCCCACCGGCCAGGTCTTCATCGGTTCCGACGACCAGCACCTCTATTGCCTGGACGCGCGCACCGGGCGCACCCACTGGAAATACCGGGGCTGGGGGCCCGTGCGCTCCTCGCCGGCCATCGGGCGCAACCTCATCTATGTCGGATGCAGCGACGGCAACCTGTACGCGGTCGATATGGCGACCGGGAACATGAAATGGAAGTTCCATTCATCGGGGCCGATCACGTCCTCGCCGCTCATCCACGAGGGCCTGGTCTATGTCGGGTCCGCCGATCAGCATCTCTACGCGCTGGACGCCGACACCGGGTGGGCCGTGTGGAAGTACCGGGCCGAGCACTATGTCACATCGTCCCCGGCGGTGGCCGGCGGGAAGGTGTTTGTCGGCTCGGTCGACGGCTATGTGTATGCCCTGGACGCCCAGTCGGGCCGCCCGGCGTGGAAGTATAATACCGGCAGCCAGGTCACGTCGTCGCCGCGACCGGCGGGCGGGATGGTCTATTTCGGCGCGGTGGATAACTATGTCTACTGCGTGGGTCAGGCCCAGGGGGATTTGCGCTGGCGGTTCCCGACCCGCGGTCCCGTCACGTCCACGCCGATGGTGGACGAGGGTCTGGTCTATATCGGGTCCCTGGATCACAAACTGTATGCCCTGGCCGTGTAGGGCCGGCTGAGGGCGGGCGCCGCTGTTGCCTATCCACTTTGGTGAGGGAGATACCCGTGAAGACCCGTAGCAAACGCCCGGCTGCGCAGAATGGGGCCGCATCCGCCGAGGCCTCGCCCGCGCCGGCGCCCGAGTCCGCCCCGCCCGCTGTGCTCGCGACCACCGGCACCCTGACCGGGGCGCCCGCCGCAGCCGTCTCGGTGGGCCGGGTCGCCTGGGTCCAGGCCGCGGTGCGCAGCGATGTCGGGCAGAACCGTGGCGAGAACCAGGACAGCGTATTCGCGCTCACGACGCTGCTGCCCTCGGCGGCCGGCGACGCGCCGGTGCCCTTCGGGTTCTTCGCGGTAGCCGACGGCATGGGCGGCCTGGCCGACGGGGCGACGGCCAGCCGGACGGCCATCAACCTGGTGGCCGAGCGCGTGCTGAGCGAGTTGCTGGTGCCCGCGGTGCGCGGCCAGGGCGGGTCGGGCGGGCAAGCGACCGTGGCCGAGATCCTGGAGGCCGCGCTGGTGCGCGCGGGCCAGACGATCCACCAGGCAGCCCGCGCGGCAGGTGCGCCCAGCGGCACCACCTTCAGCGGCGCCGTGTTGCTGGGCCGGCAACTGGTGACCGCCCATGTGGGCGACTCGCGCATCTACCTGCTGGGGCCCGACGAACTGCGGCTGCTCACGCAGGACCATTCGATTGTGGCCCGGCTCATCGCCATGGGCCAGTTCTCCCAGGAAGACGCCCGCAACAATCCCCAGCGCAACGTGTTGTACCGCTCGCTGGGCCAGACGGCGAACGTGGAGGTGGAAAGCGCCTCGCATGCGTGGCGCGGCTATACCCATTTGCTGCTGTGCAGCGACGGCCTGTGGGACCAGGTCGCCGACGCGGAACTGGCCGAGATCCTGCGCGGCCACGCGGATATCGACAGCGCGGCCGATCACCTGGTGCGCCTGGCGAACGAGCGCGGCGGTCCCGACAATATCAGCGCAATCGTCGTCCGATTGCCCCAAGCCGCGACATGAGCCCGCCCGTCCAACCGCAGGTGGCCTTCCGCCACCGCCTCGGCCAGGATCCGTTGCCGGTGGCCGCCGGGTCCCAGATGGTCTATACTTTGCTGGAGATCGCCGTCATGGGCGAGACGGCGGAGATCTTCCAGTTGCCGCTGAACCTCTGCCTGGTGCTGGACCACAGCCTGTCCATGCGCGGCGAGAAGATGGACCGGGTGAAAGAGGCGGCCCGGTATGTGCTAAGCCAGATGGGGCGGGACGATTCGCTGGCGGTGGTGGCCTTCAACGACCGGGCGACGGTCATGGCGCCCGCCCAACTTGTTACCCAGCCGCGAGACATCGCCCAGGCCATCGAGGATATCGTGCCGCGCGGCGGGACCGAACTGGCCTCCGGGCTGGACGCCGGGCTGGCGCAGTTGCAGCGGGGCCGCAGCCTCACCGGGCCGGCCATCTCGTCGCTGCTGGTGCTGACCGACGGCCGCACATATGGCGACGAATCGCGTTGTATGGAACTGGCGGAGGTGGCGCAGCGGCGCGACATGCTCATTACGCCGCTGGGCGTGGGCGACGAGTGGAACGAGGATTTGCTCGAAACGCTGGCCTATCGCTGTGGCTCGCACTCCGAGTATATTGACCGGCCCGCGGCCATCGTCACGGCGTTCCGCCAGCATATCGCCGACTTGCGCCATATCTACGGCCGGCAGGCGGCGCTGACGGTGCGCACGGCGGCCCAGGCCCGGCTGGTGCAGGCGCACCGGGTGGCGCCCCTGATTGGCCGGGTGGAGATGGTGCCGGGCGCCAACACGGGCGAGCAACGGCTCTTGCTCGGCAACCTGATGCTGGGCGAGGTGCAGGGTTTGCTGTTGGAGATCGTGGTGCCGCCGGTGGCCGGCGAGACCGTCCAGGTGGCGGCCTGTACCCTGGAGTGGCAGCCCACCGACCACAAAGCCGGCGCTGTGCGCCTGGGTTATCCCATCCGGGCGGCGGTGGACGCCCAGGCGCGGCCCGCGCTGGTGCTGGATCCCGCCGTCAAAGGCGCGGTCGAGAAAGTGGTGGCCTACAAGCTGCAAAAACGGGCCTGGCAGGATCTGCAAGAGGGCAACCTCCAGCAGGCCACCACCAAACTGCGGATGGTCGCGACGCGGCTGCTGGATGCAGGCGAGACAGATCTGGCGCGGACGGTCCAGGCGGAAGCCGAGCATCTGGAACAACACGGGTTTGCCAGTGCCGTTGGCACGAAACAGATCAAATATGGAACCCGAGGGCTTGGGCGGACGCAGCACATGCGCATGCCCGAACCGGCCCCAGGCTAAGAGCGGAGAAGGACACGTATGATCATTTGCCCCAATTGCCGCGCAGCGCACGTGCAGGGTACGCTGTTTTGCGAGCAGTGCGGAAGCTCTCTCATCGGAGTGCTTCCTGTCGATGAAACGGGCGCCACGGCGGCGCCGGTCGGTCCCGCGCCCGCCGCAGCCGGACCGGAGGAGAGCCAGGACTCCACCCCGCGGGACGGGAGTGGCGAGAATACCGGCGTGATGCCGCCCCCGCCCGACGAAGTGAACGCGGCGCCCGCCGCTGCTGCCGTGCTGGCCAATCCGTTGCTGGGCGATACGGCCCGGCCCGCCGAGGACGACACCCCCGGCACTCTGCCGCTGCCGGGCACGCAGGAACGCGACACCGGGCGCGTGACCGTCGGGTCGGTGCCCACCCGCCTGCGCGTGCTGGTGCTCAATACGGGCCGGCTCACCGACTGGATCGACGATCCGGTGATCCACGTCGGGCGCACCGACCGCTCGGCCAACGTCTTCCCCAATATCGACCTGGAGACGGACGGCGGCCATAATGCCGGGGTGTCGCGCCGCCATGTGCGCATCAGCCGGCAGCCCGATGGCTATTACCTCGAAGATCTGGGCAGCATTAACGGCACCTTCTTGAACCGCCGGCGCCTCAGTCCGGGGAATCCCACCGAACTCAAAGACGGCGACGAGGTTCGCCTGGGCAATATTGTGCTGCGCGTGGTGCTGGGTGGATTCCAGCGCGCCAGTTAAGCGGGGCGTGGCTAGAGGAGAAGGGGACCGATGGGAAAGCGGCTGATCATCCACCTTGTCGGCGAGGATCCGATTGAAGCCGAGGTGGACGAGTTACCCAAGTCCGGGGAAAGCTATATCCAGGTATCGAATCCGCGCCGGCGCGATGGCCGGCCCCTGAATTATGTGACTGCCGGCGCGCGTTCGTTCCTGTTTCCCTGGACGCGGATCAGCTTTATCGAGGTCATGGTCAGCGAAGCCGAACACCGGGAAGTGATCGAGTTCTTCCGCGAGGATCGGTGATTCGCCACCCGGTCCACCGCGTTCTGGTCTGCGCGCTTCTGCCTATCGGCGATACTCTGTTTACCACCCCGGCGCTGCACGCCGTGCGGGTGCGCTACCCGCAGGCGCGCATTACAGCCCTGACCTACCCCACCAACGCCGGGATCCTGGCGGCCAGTCCCGATATCGACGAGATCGTGCTCGCGCCCACGCGGGCGCGCCCGCAGAGTCCGGGCCAGATATTGCAGTTCGCGCGCGAGTTGCGCGCGGCCCGCTACGACCTGCTGCTGGAGTTTTCCAGTTACAATTACGGCCTGGGCTTGTGGGGCGGCGCCCGCATGCACACCAGCATGCGCCTGCCGGCCTTCTGGTGGGTCCGCCCCGATGCCGGCGTGACCTGGCGCCGGCTGCACGCCGTCGAGCACTACGCCAACGTGGTGCGTCGGGCGGGCATCCCGGTGACGGACTGGCGGCTGCGCATGTACGCCACGCGCGAGGAAATCGAAGCGCGCGATCAGTTGCTGCACGATAACGGCGTGCAACTCCAGGAGCCGATCATCGGGCTGCATCCGGGCGGCGAGGGCTTGTGGGGGCGCAAGCGGTGGGGCACGGCGGGGTTTGCCCGTGTAGCCGATCAGTTGCACGCCCAGTTCGGGGTGAAGATCGTGGTGCTGGGAGGCACGGAGGATGCGCGCCTCGCGGCCACGCTGGCGCGGAAGAGTTCGGCCCCGGTGCTGAACCTGGCGGGCCAGACGACCCTCGGCGCCACGGCGGCGCTGGCCGCGCGCTGCGCCCTGTTCATCGGCAACGACAGCAGCCCGCTGCACATTGCCGTGGCCGCCGAAGCCATGGCCCTGGGCCTGCGCGAAGGCGTGG
>CBJNAR010000044.1:0-10467 GCA_966434075.1 uncultured bacterium | reverse complement strand
GTGGGGGCGCAAAGCCACGGGTCCAGTTGCTGGATAGCCGGGTTACCGAACTCAGAGGGGCGGCTCCATTCACAGCATCCATCTGAGCGATCCGGAACCCGGCTCTGGGCAGAGCCGGGTTTTTGGCGTCCCGCCCGCCGGGATGTTACCGGGCGCGTAGGAAGGATGCTGCGAATGGAGATCGGGTACAGCCGGATCCGCTGCCGGTTCAAAGGCGCGGCCACACGGTTTTTGTTGCTGGTGGGCTTGCTGTTGCCGCTGGGCAGCCAGGCGCCGGCGCCGGCCCCGGTGTTGCGGGTCCAGCCGGCGCTGCTCACCCTGGCCGCGGCGCACCCGGCCCAACCGGTGCAGGTTATCGTGCAGAAGGCCGGCGCGGGCGGCGCGCCGGAACAGCAGATTCACGCCCTCGGCGGGCGCGTCACCCAGGATCTGCACCTGATCCACGCCTTCGCCGCCGAACTGCCCGCCGGCGCTGTGCCCGCCCTGGCCGCCGCGGCGGGCATCCGCTGGATCTCGCTCGACGCGCCCGTGACCGAGACGGCGAGCACCGCGCCGGTCGATGCCGCCGCCCTGGTGAGCGCCTATCCTCAGGCCGTCCACGCCAGTGACCTGTGGAACGCCGCCCCGGCCTTGCAGGGCCAGGGCATCGGCGTGGCCGTGGTGGACAGCGGCATCAATCGCGGACATCCCGACTTATCGAGCAGCCGCGTGGTCGCGCAGGTCAAGTTTAACTCCAACACCTCCAGCATGGCCGACCAGAACGGGCACGGCACCCACATCGCCGGGATCATCGCCGGGAACGGCACCGCCTCGGAAGGCGCCTATGTGGGCGTGGCGCCGCAAGCCAACCTGATCAATGTGAAGGTCAGCGACGACGAAGGCGCCGCGTCGGCCTCGGACCTCGTCGCCGGGTTGCAATGGATCAACGACAACAAGGCCCGCTACAATATCCGCGTCGTCAATATCTCCCTGAACAGCAGCGTCGTCCAGTCGTATAATGTCGATCCCATCGACGCGGCGGTGGAGATTCTCTGGTTCAACGGCATCGTCGTCGTCGCCTCCGCCGGCAACAACAGCACCGCCAAGCTGAGCGCCCCCGCCAACGACCCCTTCGTCATCACCGTCGGCGCCACCGACGATAACGGCACTCCCGGCATCGGTGACGACACCATCGCCCCGTTCTCCGGCTACGGCACCACGCTCGACGGCTTCGCCAAACCCGACCTCGTCGCGCCCGGCACCAACATCATCAGCCTGCTGGCGAGCCACGGCGATACCCTGGTGATGCAGCATCGGGATCACCTGGTCAGCGGCTTCCCCGATGCCCGGCAATATTTCCGCATGTCGGGTACCTCGATGGCCGCGCCGGTTGTCGCCGGGGCTGTGGCGCTGCTGGTGCAGGCCAACCCCGGCTTGAACCCCGATCAGGTGAAGGGCGTGTTGAAGGCCACCGCGGTCCACGACGCGCAGGCGTGGCCGGGCTACACGAGCGAGCACGCCGGCGCCGGCTACCTCGATATCGCCGCCGCCGTGCAGGCCCCGACCATCCCCGCGGCAAACACCGGCACCGCGGCCAGCGCCCTGCTCTGGACCGGCTCCGACCCCCTGACCTGGGGTAGTGTGAGCTGGAACTCGGTAAGCTGGAACTCGGTGAGTTGGAACTCGGTAAGCTGGAACTCGGTAAGCTGGAACTCGGTGAGCTGGAACAGCGACTACTGGGGTCCGTGAGACCGGCGCGCACGACCGCCGCCGGCCGGCGCACCGGGCCATCCTGGTGCGCCGGCCTGACCGTCTGCCGGGGCCGGTGGCAACCCGGCTCCGTGATGTGTTGTACTATTACTTATAGATCTGTAAATTACTTGGTAAAGTGCGCAGTAAGCTATATCCCGTATACTAATAGTGTAGCGCGACAGTCTATCCGACTCGCGCCAGGGACCAAATCAGCACGCGATCCTGAACGAAACGGCAAACCCATCGCGAGGTGGGGGCGCAAAGCCACGGGTCCAGTTCGCTGGATAGCCGGGTTACCGAACTCAGTGGGGCAGCCAATAAGGCCATCTGAGTGTTCGTAGACCCGGCTCTCGTCAGAGCCGGGTTTTTTGTTGAACATGGCGCCGGGGCCGCTATCACACGAGGTGGGTAAGGAGGATCGATCTGATGGGAAGGTTACGACTATACGCCCGAGGGGCACCGGGGAGCACGCCGCTGCGCATGGTGGCGCTGCTGGTGCTGCTGGTGCCGTTCCTGGGCCTGGCGCCCGCTCCGGCCCCTGTCTTGCGCGCCCAGCCGGAGTTGCTGGCCCAGGCTGCCGCCCAGCCCGCCGCCCGGCTCAAGGTGATCGTCCAGAAGACCACGCCCGGCACCGGCCTCGAAGCGCTGGTGGCGCGGTTAGGCGGGCGCGTCACCCTCGATCTGCATATCATCAACGCCTTCGCCGCCGAGTTGCCCGCGTCCGCGCTGGCGACGGTGGCCGGCGCCGAGGGTGTGCGCTGGGTGTCGCTCGACGCCCCCGTGGTGAAGACCGATTGCATTGACTGTGTCAACACCACGCGGCTGCGCAACGCCTACGACCGCGCCATCCACGCTGATCAGGTCTGGGGCGACGGCGAGGGCTACAGTGTCGGCGTGGCCGTCCTCGACAGCGGCGTCAATCCCACCCAGGACCTCTACACCCCCTTGGGCCGGTCCCGGCTCGTCGCCTCCGCCGCGTTCAACACCGACTGGAACCGTACCCCCTATGACGGCTACGGGCACGGCACGCACGTCGCCGGCATCATCGGCGGGAACGGCGCGGCCTCCAGCGGAACCTATATCGGCATCGCGCCCGCCGCCGACGTGATCAACGTCAAGGTCAGCAACGACGACGGCTCGGCCAGCGCGTCGAGCGTCGTCGCCGGGCTGCAGTGGATCAACGACAATAGAAATAGTTATAACATTCGGGTCGTTAACATTTCGCTCAACAGCACGGTTAAAGAATCGTATAACAACAGTGCCATCGACGCCGCCGTCGAAATCCTCTGGTTCAATAAGATCGTCGTCGTCGTCTCCGCCGGCAACAAGGGCGAACTCAACGCCCTCTATCCCCCGGCCAACGATCCGTTCGTCATCACGGTCGGCGCCACCGATGACCGGGGCACCGCCGGCATTAGCGACGACACGATAGCTTCCTTCTCAGCTTACGGCAGAACCGAATCGGGCTTCGCGAAGCCCGACCTGGTGGCGCCCGGCACGAACATTGTGAGCCTGTTGTCGGCCCGCAACAGCACCATTGCCCAGGCGCACCCGGATCATATCGTCAGCGACCCCTATTTCCGCATGTCGGGCACATCCATGGCCGCGCCCATGGTTGCCGGGGCCGTGGCGCTGCTGTTGCAACGCGAACCCCAGTTGACGCCCGACCAGGTGAAGTTCCGCCTACTGAGCACGGCGGCGCGTGAAACCTGGCCGGGCTACACGGTCACCAAAGCCGGAGCCGGCTACCTCGACATCTACGCGGCAGTGCACACTCCGACAACCAACAGTTCCAACACCGGCACCATTGTCAGCCGCCTGCTCACCACGGGATCCGATCCGATTTCCTGGGGTAGCGTGAGTTGGAACTCGGTGAGCTGGAACTCGGTAAGCTGGAACTCGGTAAGCTGGAACTCGGTAAGCTGGAACTCGGTGAGTTGGAATAGCGATTATTGGGGCCCGTGACCGCACGCATGATGGGCAGCGCACCGGGAGCCGCTACGCTGCCCAAGGAGTTCCCGATGTTGAGATTAGAGAACCTGTCGCATTCTCGGAAGATGGGCATGATTGGGGGGCATATCTTCCTCATAGCGGTCCTGGTGCTGCTTGGGATAAGCACTGACCCCGCACCCGTGCATCCGTTGCGAGCGGCGCCCGTCTTGCTGGCCCAGGCGATGGCCGCCCCGCAAGCCATGCTGCACGTGATCGTCCAGAAACAGCCGGCTGCAGCCGATGTGGAAGCGCAGGTGGCGCGCCTGGGTGGGCGGGTCACGCGCGACCTGCACATCATCCATGCCTTTGGGGCCGACGTGCCGGGGCGGGCAATGGCCCAACTGGCGGCGACGTCCGGGGTGCGCTGGATTTCCGCGGATACCCCCGTCGTTGCTGCCGGGTGCAATGCGCCCTGTATCAATACCGGGAATCTCAAGAGCAGCTATCCGCAAACGGTTCGCGCGAAGAACGTGTGGAATACGTCTCCTGGTTTCCGGCAAGGCCAGGGGATCGGCGTGGCGGTGCTGGACAGCGGGATCACCCCGCATGCCGACCTGGGCAACCGGGTGGTGGCGAATGTCACCGTCGGCGCCTCGACGACCGTGAGTGATACCTACGGGCATGGCACGCATGTCGCCGGAATTATCGGCGGCGACGGCACGGCCTCCAACGGCACCTATATCGGTATCGCGCCCAAGGTCAACCTGGTGAACGTCAAGATCAGCGACGATACCGGCGCCGCCAGCGCCGCCGATGTCGTGGCCGGGCTGCAATGGGTGAACGACAACAAAAGCACATACAATATTCGCGTCGTCAACCTCTCGCTCAACAGCAGCGTGGCCGAGTCCTACAACGTGGACCCGATTGATGCCGCGGTGGAAATCCTGTGGTTCAACAAGGTAGTCGTCGTGGTGTCGGCAGGCAACGATGGGAAAAATGCCCTCAACCCGCCGGCCAACGATCCGTTCGTGATCACGGTCGGGGCGATCGACGACAAGGGCACGGGCGGCACCTCCGACGATCGCATGCCCGCCTTCTCGGGCTACGGCACGACGAGCGCCGGGTTCGCCAAACCCGACCTGGTTGCGCCGGGGGTCAATCTCATCAGCGACCTGGCCGGATCGCAGGCCACCTTGCCCACGCAACACCCCGACCACTTAACCAGCGGCTTTACCGGGGCCTCGGCGTACTTCCGCATGTCGGGCACCTCGATGGCCGCGCCCGTGGTGGCCGGGGCCGTCGCCTTGCTGCTGCAGGATGAGCCCAATCTTACGCCGGATCAGGTAAAATACCGGCTGATCTCGACGACTCACGCGCTGGCCGGGGCGGCCGGCCCTGGCGGGGGCGCGGGCCTGCTCAATATCGAGGCCGCCCTGAAGGGCAGCAGCACCCAGAACGCCAACACCGGTATCCCCGCCAGCCAGATGCTCTGGACCGGGAACGAACCGGTGACCTGGGACTCGATCAACTGGAACTCGATCAACTGGAACTCCATTAACTGGAATTCCGTGAACTGGAACTCGATCAACTGGAACTCGATCAACTGGAACAGCGACGACTGGGGTCCCTGACCAGGACCGTAGCGGCGTGTGAGTGGTTTGCGAATATACCTGGGCAGGCCGGGCGCGGGTCTGCCCAGCCGGGGGCGAGGAGTGGTGACTTCTCGCTCCGCTTGGTTGGAGAAAAGCTATGTCGAGGCGAGCCTGGGCCTATATCTGGGGAGTACTGGCGGCGGGGACCCTGCTCGGCGGCTGGTTGCTGCCGGGCCTGGCCGACGAGGCCGCGTGGCCGACCTGCATCGCCTTGACGTTGCTGGCAACCCTGGCGCTGCTTTTCAAGACTGTCTTCGAGATCCGGCACCAGACCGACGGCGGGTCCACCGCCTATAGCCCCGTGCTCGTCTTTTTCTTCGCCGGGGTGCTGTTGTTGCCGCCGGCGTTCCTGGTGCCGCTTGTCGTCATCCCGCATCTGATCGACTGGGGCAAAGAGCGCTGGAACAAGACCGGTAATTTGCCCGCGTGGTATATTCAGCCTTTCAACATCGCCACCTATCTCATCGTGGGGGTGTTTGCCTGCGCGCTGTACCGGGGGCTAAATATCGGGCCGGTAACGGGCCTGTCGCCCGCGCCGGTGCTGGGCGTCATGGGCATCATCCTGGCCTATGTCGTCCTGAACAGCCTGTTTATCGGCCTGGCGCTGGTGCTGGCGCGCGGGCTGTCATGGCAGGCCACCGGGGTGCTCAACCCGGAGAACCTGCTGCCCGACTTTATCATGCTCTCGCTGGGCTACGCCGTGGCCTTGCTGTGGAACTTGAATCCGTGGCTGGTGCTGCCGGTGCTCTCCCCGCTGGTGCTGGTGTCGCGGGCGTTGCAGGTGCCCCAACTGAAGAAAGAGGCGCAGACCGACGGCAAGACAGGGCTGGCGAACGCGCGGCACTTCGGCAATCTCGCCAAAGCCGAGTTGGATCGTGCGGCGCGCTTCAACCGGCCCCTGGCGCTGGTCATGGCCGACCTCGACTTGCTGCGCGATGTCAACAACACCTACGGCCACCTGGCCGGCGATGTGGTGCTGACCGGGATCGGCCAGATTATTCGCGAGACGGTGCGCGAATACGATGTGGCCGGGCGGTTCGGCGGCGAGGAATTTGCCCTGGTGCTGCCCGAAGCGGGGCCGGCGGAAGCCCAGCGGCTGGCCGAGCGCCTGCGCCAGGCCGTCGAGGCGGCCAGCTTTAAAGTCACCACCAGCCCCACGCCGATCCACGTGACGATGAGCCTGGGCGTGGCCTGCTTCCCGACCGATGGCGATACGCTGACCGGGCTAATCCACGAGGCCGATGTAGCCGTCTACCAGGCCAAGCTGAAAGGGCGCAACCGCGTGGTCTGTGCCGCCGATGTGCCCCATCACATCCGGCTCGGCGATGTGACGGCGGGGCCGGGGGGCGAAGAGTCGGCCCGCGCCTACCTGGCCGCTCATGCGCCCAGTCTGCCGGCAGCCCCGCGGCCCCCGGCCCCGCCGGCCGCGCTAGACGCCGCCGCGCCCGCGGCGAATGCCGCCAATGCGAGCGACCCCGCCGCTGGATCGCCCGCCGTGGACGCCGCGGGCGGCCCTGCCGAAGCGGGCGCGGAGTCGCACGACGCGGGCGGGCCGTCAGGCTTGCTCTGGATGTTCATCGGCGGCGTCACGGCTATCGCGCTGGCCGTCACCCTGCTGACAGGGGCCGCCGGCGAGCCGCCGCCCCTCGTGCCTCTGCTGCTGTTTGCGCTACTGGCCGGGCTGTTTGAATGGCTGCAGATCAACGTCTATAGCGACAACACCACCTCGGTCTCGGTGGCGATCACCTTTGCCGCCGCCCTCGTCACCGGGGTGCCGGGGGTGGCCGTGGTCAGCGCGGTGATCGCGCTGGTCCATTACCTGCGCCGGCGCCCGCAGCCGTACAAGACCGCCTTCAACTGGGCCACTCATCTGCTGGCCGGGGCGGCGGTGGTGCTGATCATGCAGTCGGTGCCGCTGCCGTTGCAACTGGAGAACGTGCTCTGGCTGGTCGCGCCGACGGTGCTGGCCGCCCTGGTGCAGTACGCCATCGAGAGCGGGCTGATCGCGGGGGCGATCAGCCTGGCGGGCGGCGTACGCTTTATCGGCACCTGGCGCAAGCAACTGCAATGGCTCGCCGCGCACTATGTCGTGCTCGGCCTGATGGGGCTGTTCCTGAGCACGGCCTACACCTCGCTTGGCACCCTGGGCGTGGCCGTGTTCACCCTGCCGGTGCTGATGATGCGCTATGCCCAGCAGCAATACGTGGACCGCACCAAGGACAGCGTCCAGGAACTGACCCGCATGAACGGCGAGCTGGCCCGCGCCAATCGCGAGATCGTCAGCGCCAGCCGGTCGATCCAGCAACTCAACGACGAGTTATTCCTGACCCTGTCCAAGATCCTCGACGTGCGCGATCCGTATGTCGGCGGCCATGCCTCGCAGGTGTCGCGCTATGCCACGGCCATCGCCGTCGAACTCGGCTTGCCGCGCGAACGGGTCGAGCAGGTGCGCCAGGCGGGCTTTTTGCACGACATCGGCAAGATCGCCATTTCCGAGCAGATCTTGCACAAGCCGAGCAAGCTCACCGCCGAGGAATACGAGTACGTCAAGGGTCACGCGGCGATTGGCGCTGAGTTTCTGGCGACCAGCCAGGCGCTGCGGCATCTGGCGCCGATGGTGCGCGGCCATCACGAGCGCTGGGATGGCGCGGGCTACCCCGACGGCTTGCGCGGCGAGGAGATCCCGCTCGAAGCGCGCATCCTGGCCGTCTGCGACGCCGTCGAGGCGATGGCCTCAGACCGGCCCTACCAGCCGGCCAAGTCGCTGGCCGAGGTGATCGCCGAGGTGCGCCGGTGCGCCGGCACGCATTTCGACCCGGCGGTGGTCGAGGTCTTCATCCGGGTGGCCCAGCGCGACGGCGCTACCCTGGTCGTGAACTCGGCCCGCGAGGTGCTACGCAAGCAAGCCGATAGTTCCGACCCGTTCTCGCTGGAAACGCAGGTGTTTATGCCCCAGCCCGCCCCGGCCTGACCTGCGGGGGATCAAACGGGGCAAAATTGTGACGCCGTTGTAACGTCCCTAGGTTTGACGAGGGCTGCGCTTTCGGGTAACATTACCGTGTAACATACCGCCCCCGACGACCGGAATGACGCACGGTCGTTGACTAGCGCTCAATAAAGGCCCCGTCACGTTTGAAATCACCGACCACTGAATCACCCGCCACCACGCCGCTGCGCCGGCCCCGGCTGGGCCGCCTGCGGCGCGGGGGCTGCCTGCTGCGCGTCCTGCTCGTCCTGCTCGTGCTGGGTGGGGGCGGCGCGCTGACGCTGAAACTGTTCGGTAACGACATCCTGCCGCCGCTGGTCGATACGGTGCGCGGCGTCGTCGGGCCGGAGGCGATCGCCGAAATCGAGAACCGCTACTACGGCTTCGTCGAAACCACCCATCAATGGCAGCGCGACCTGGGGCTGCGCCCGAAAGTCGTGGCCCCCTGGGCGGTCAGCACTGCCCCGCCCCGGCCCACCGACCCGGTGACCGTGGCCGATGCCGGCGATAGCCAGGACATCGTGCCGGCGGTGCCCAGCCCCACGCCCGATCTCACCGTGATCCATGAGTTGCCGGGGGAACTGCCGAGCGAGACGCCCACGCCGGTGCCGGAAACCCGCGTCATCGACCTGCTCCCGGCCACGGTGGCGCCGCCGACCGCCACCCCCCCGCCGACCGCCACTCGCCCGCCGAAACGGGCCACGCGCACGCCGCGCCCGGTGAAGCACACGGCCACGCCGGTGCCCAAACTGCCCGCGGCGCAGCCCACCGAGCCGCCCACCGCCGTCGCGGTGGAGCCGGCGGCCCCGGCGGTCTCGCCCTCGCCGGTGATCGAGGCCGCGCCGCCGCCGGTGGCACCGCCCCCGGTCTACACCGGTGCCGGCCCCGCGCCCATGGCGCCGATCATTCAGGACGGCGCGCTGCCGGGCGAGGGCGTGTGGACGGCGGACGGTTTCCCGGCCGCGCCCGACGGTGGCCCGCCCGCCTTCTGGAAAACCTACCTGCGCCCCGACGCGGCGCGCCCGGATGCCATGGTCTACATGGTGCGCGTCGATCTCCGCCGCGTCCGGCTGCATATGGTGGCCGGCACCAAAGAGCCGGTCTCGTCGCTGGGCACGCACGGCAGCGGCGTGGTGCCGCCCGCCGATCAGGCCCTGCTGGCGGGTGCCTTCAACGGCGGCTGGAAGTCGGTCCACGGCAACTATGGCATGCGGGTCAACGGCCTGCAGATCGTGCCGCCCAACCCGCGGCCCGACACGGCCACGCTCGCCCTGCACGCCGATGGGCGCATGGAACTGGCCGGCTGGAAGACGCTGCAAAACGCCGGCGACCTGGTGAGCTATCGTCAGAACTGCCCGCTGCTGATCGACAACGGCACGATCAACGTCTCAACGCACATCACGAGCACGTGGGGCCTGTCGCTGCTGAACGAGATGTATGTCTGGCGCTCGGGCGTGGCGACGACGCCCGACGGCGCGCTGATCTACGCCGCGGGCACGCCCATTTCCGCCGATGAACTGGCCGCCGCCTTCCAGCACGCGGGCGCGACCATGGCGATGCAACTCGATATCAACAGCGCCTGGGTACAATGGCTGTCGTATGACCGCAACAGCGCGGGCCGCCCGCAAGCGACGCCGCTGGTGCCCGAGATGGCCTACCGGCGCGACCAGTATCTGTCGCCGAACGACCGGGACTTCTTCTATCTGACCTGGCGCATGTCCACGGCGCGGTAGCCTTCGGCCGGCACGGGCCGGTTTGAAACCGGCCCCTACACCGCTACCGGCGCAGGCCGTGGCGGGGGCGGAAGATACGCGGGTCAGTTTGAAACCGGCCCCTACAGGGCTAACGGTGCGGGACGTAGCGAGGGAAGGCGGCACGGGCCGGTTTGAAACCGGCCCCTACAGGGGGCAGTGTAAAGCGCCCCGGCACGCAGTTATCCTGCGTGCCGGGGCGCTTTGTTGCCTCGGGGTTGGCTATCCCGCGGGCCGGGGTATGGTGGCGGTGGGGGCCGGGCTAGCGGGTTTCCAGGCGCCACTGGCCCTCGCCGTGGACCACCGAATGGACGTAATCGGCGACGTGCTCGCGCTCTTCCACGCCGTCCAGCACCATGCACTCCAGCACCGGCACCATGTCCGGGGCGACCTCGTCCAGTTCCTCGATCACCGG
>CBJNAR010000043.1:0-10514 GCA_966434075.1 uncultured bacterium | reverse complement strand
CGCTACGGTGGCGACGAGTTCGCCGCCGCGCTGCCCGACACGCGGTTGGACGACGCGTTTACGCTGCTGGAAGAATTGCGGCGGCGGGTCGCGGCCCTCTCCTTCCCGCAGTGGCCCGATGTCCACCTGTCCTGCACAATGGGGCTGGCCGCCTACCCGGCGAACGGCCACGGAGAGGTCGAGCTGATCCGCGAGGCCGACCAGGCGTTGTACGTCGCCAAGGCCACCGGGCGCAACAAGGTGTCGCTGCCGCTGGCCGACAGCCGCATGGTGACGAAGACGAGCCACTACACGGCCACGCAACTGGAACGCCTGGCCCAACTGGCCACCACGCTTAAGCGCAATGAGGCGAGCGTGCTGCGCGAGGCGCTGGACGACGTGCTCAAGAAGTACAACGACCGGCTCGGCGCCCCGCCGAAGGCTTAGGAACAACCTGCCGATGACCAGCTATCAATCAACGAGCACGATCCCGCCCCTCGTGCAGCAGGCCACGGCGCTGGCGGCGGAACTGGGGTTCACGGCATCCTGCACGCCGCAGGTGGGGCGGCTGTTGCGGGTGCTGGCAGGCGCTTGCCGGCAGGGGCGCATCGGCGAGATCGGCACCGGGTGCGGGGTGGGCACGGCCTGGATGGCCGGCGCCCTCGCGCCCGGCGTGGGGCTGTGGACGGTGGAGATCGACGCCCGGCGTGCCGCCCTGGCGCGGTGCCTACTGCGCGGCGTGCCCGCCATACAGGTGCTGACCGGCGACTGGAAGACGCTTCTGCCGCATGGGCCGTTCGCACTGCTGTTCGCCGACGCGTGGGCGGCCAAGGTTGAGGCGCCGGGGCAGGTGCTGGCGGCCCTGGCGCCGGGCGGCCTGCTCGTGCTCGACGACCTGACGCCGGAGGACCAGTGGCCGCCGGAATGGCGCGGGCGCCCCGACCCGGTGCGCGCCTGGTGGCTCAACGAGCCGCGGCTGGTCGCCACGGAGATTCGGGTCGCGCCGGCGGCCGCGGTTATCCTGGCGACGCGGCTGGCGTAAGCGGTGGCACCCGGCGAGCCTAGATGTGGAACGCCTGCACCAGCCGCTTCTCCTGGGTGCCCTCGATTTCGGCGGTTACCTCGACGTAGGGTTCGAGGCCGGAGCCGTGGAGTTTCTCTTTGAGCAGATCGTCCAGTTGGAAGATGCCCGCCGAGTTGTTCATGCGGATCACAACGTGGATCGGCTTGCTGTCGCCGGGGCCGATCCGCACGCTGTCGATGGCCGCCGCCGACACGGAGTGGATGTTGACCTGCCCCGCCTCGAAGGGCACGCGCGCCCGGCCCTGGGCCATGTCCAGTGCGTCGGCCAGGCGGACCACGCCCGCCTCCAGCGTCAGAGGCCGCCCGTCGCTGCGATGGGTGATGATGGCGTGCAGAACCTCGGAGATGACCACGCGGCGCATGGCGGGCGGGTAGAGGTCGGCCAGCAACTCTTGCAGCTTGGGCAGGGCCACGAACAGGCTCATCTCCTCGTGGTTGGCGCGGTGGATCGACATCCCGGTGTCGTGCAGCAGCGCGCCCAGCACGACCACGATCTCGGCGTCGGCCACCTCCAGGCCGTGGTCCTTCACGATGCTGGGCACCAGGTCGCGGGCCAGCAGCAGGCGCAGCAGGCGCAGGGCGCTGTTGGCGACGATGTGCATATGCACCGGACCGTGGTCGCTCATGCCCAGCCGGTCCACGGCGGTCACGTTCTGGCAGCGCCAGATGGCGTGGAGGTCTTCGTCGGCGTTGACCTTCTGCAACAGCCGTTGCAGCCGCGGGTTATGGCGCGCGGGCAGGCGGATCAGTTCGGTCGGGGCCAGCGGCTCCTGGCCGGCGGGCACCGCATCCGGCGTGTCGGGCAGGTCGAAGCCGGAGGCCGCCTGCACCAGCACGGGCGCCGGTTCGTCGACGTGCATTTCTTCGGTTTCCTGGGGCGCGGTTTGCGCGGCGCGGCCCCTTTCTTCGTCAGTCATGAATTCGTTACTACTCCTCGTTTGTCGGGCGCATCGCTGTCGCGCCCTATACAGGCCGGTTTGAAATCAGTCCCAACCCGGCCCCTGGTTGATCGGCCCATAAGCGCGGGCCGATTTCAAACCGGCCCCTACAGCGGATGGGCGCGCGACCCAGGTACATGGACGGCGATTTTCTATACGCGGCTCCGCGCCATTATAGCACGGCGGGGCCGGCAAAAAAGAGAACGGGTTCCGCGGGGAACCCGTTCCGAGATGCGTTGTTCGGTTGGATGGTCGGTGGCTGGCGGGCCGTCAGGCGGCGCCTTGCCGGTCGCCCTCGTCGAAGAGGGCAAGCTGGCGCGGGGCGCCGAGTTCGTGGCCGGGGTCGGTGAAGGGCAGCAGGTCGCGCTTGCGGATCAACACGTCGCGGCGGGCGGGCAGCCGCCAGGCGCGCAGCTTGCCTTCCTTGACCGCCGTGCGGATCGCCAGTTCGCTCACGCCCAGGAACGCCGCCGCCTGGCGCGTGGTGTACAACTCGTCATATGCGTGCATCGCACTGCTCCCTTCCACCGGGCCGGGCACCCTGGCCGGGGCGCCCGGCGACCACCAGGCAGGCAGCGTTCAGGCGGCCTGCTCGCCCTTCAAGACATCGATGAACTGCGAGGCTTCGACCTTCGACAGCTCCTCGGGTTTGCAATTGTAGAGCTCGCGGCAGCGATTATCGACCTCCGGCTCAGACAGGTGCCGGGCGGCGCGGGCAATCGCGTAAATGGCCTTCAACTGCTTGTCGGTGACGGTGCCGGTGGCGCGCAGCCCCTCGGCCTGGCCGCGGTTGCCGCCGTTGGAGGCGACCGCCACCAGCGTGCGCCCGGCGGGCGCGGTCTCGCTGTGCGCCACGGCAGCCGGGTAGCCGATAGGCGCGTCCACCACCTGGGCGCGGGGCACGTCGGCGCGGGCTTCCTGCGCGAAGTCGAAGTCGCGGCAGAACTGGGTACCGAAGCCGAGGCCGGCCAGCGCGCGGCCAATGGCCTTGGTCTCGGCGGCCTCGATGTAATCGGCGAAGTCGTGGATCGTCTCCGACCCCCAGCCGGTGGCCGCCGCGCCGGTGGGCAGGGTGACTTCGGCGCGGAACAGCGCGAAGCCGTCCTCATAGCGCACCATCTCGGTGGTAATGCGGGCGGTGGGGTACTCGGTGCGCAGCCAGAGGAGGCGCCACTTCACTTCGAGGTAATCGCGCCCGTCGATCTTGGTCAGGTAGCGCGACGGGTCAAAGCCCTCGACTGCCACCGGAGTCTCGGCGCCGCCGGCGGGCGCCACGCCTGGATTCTCAAGCAACGCCAGGGATTCCTGGGCGCTACCGTTGGTTTTCTCTCTCTTCTCCATCTCACACGTCCTCCAGCTAGACACTCAAAACTCGGCTAAGCACTCAATCTTGGCGGTCGTAGAACATCTGTTCTAACATGATTATACCGCACTTACCTTATCTATGTCAAGCCGGGGGGCAAAAGCGGAAGGCGCGGCGGGGGCAATTTCGGCGCGTGCGTGCCGGGTGTTCGCCTGGAAATGAACCGGATAACCCATGCCGGGATAGTGGATGGTATAATCGCCATCCCTACTCTACCGGAGGTCACCTATGCGCCATGCTCGTCCGTCGCGCCGGCCGTTCGCGGGGTGCCTGGTTGCCGCGCTGCTGCTGGTTGCGCTTAATTGCGCCGGGGTCAGTATCTGGTTGAATGCGGGAACCCGACCGCTGGAGATCGAACTAGGGGTCGCCGGGGCATTGATCCTGCCGGGACATGGCCCCCGGCGCCTGATTGATCCCCCGTTCAACGGGTGGACAATCGGAGTTGGCGTATGGGGGATCTGCCAGGGCCGCGAACGTGGGCGTTTGCGCCTAGGGACGGCGGACGTGTATTTGTGGAGTTGTCCTTGAGCTCCGCGTAGGGGAATCGGCGCCGTTATGAAGGCCGGACGAGCGGTGTTGCTCGTCCGGTCTCTTGTTTTCGCCGGCTAGGCCGGGGTGGCAAAGCCTGCTATACTAGGGCGTGCCCGCCGTGGGCCATGAATCGTAGTAGCGTGAGGTAGCCCTGATTGTGACCGAGTCTCCTGTGGCCGCCCGGCATCTGCGCGGGATCGCGCTGGCTAATGTGGCCGTCGT
Organism: uncultured bacterium; assembly: GCA_966434075.1. Classification (GTDB taxonomy): domain Bacteria; phylum Chloroflexota; class Chloroflexia; order QHBQ01; family JAICKM01; genus JAICKM01. The sequence goes on along the minus strand of CBJNAR010000043.1, from coordinate 6,398 downwards.
GTTTTTCGGGTTGGCCGGAGTGCTGGGCAAGCTGAGCGGCTTGCCCGCGCCGGTCATTGTGTTCGGGCGGGTGCTGTTTGCCGGGGTGGTGTTGCTGGCGCTGGCCGGGGCGCAACGCCGATCGGTGCGCCCGCGAGGGCGGCGCGATGCCGCGGTGCTGCTGGCGCAGGGGATCCTACTGGCCGTACATTGGACCGCCTTCTTCGAGTCCATCGCCGTGTCGAACGTGGCCGTGGGGCTGCTGTCGTTTTCGAGCTTCCCGCTGTTCACCGCCGCGCTGGAGCCGGTGCTGTTCCGCCAGCGGCCCAGCCGCATGCAGATCATGGCCGCGCTGCTGATCCTGCCCGGCATCTACCTTCTGGTGCCCGCGTTCACGTTGCAGGACCGGACGACGCTGGGGGTGGCCTGGGGCCTGCTGGCCGGCGCCACGTTCGCGCTGTTGTCGGTGGCGAACCGCTGGCTGGGGCGGCGCTATCCCAGCCAGACGATCAGCCTGTACCAGGACGGCGTGGCGCTCGTCGCCTTGCTGCCGGTGCTGGTGCTGGTGCCCGGCGCCCTGGCCTGGACGCCGGGGCAACTGCTCATCCTGCTCGTCCTGGGCGTGGGCTGCACGGCGCTGGCGCACACGCTGTTCATCGAGAGCATGCGCGCCATCACGGCGCAATCGGCCAGCCTACTGGCGAGCCTGGAGCCGGTGTGGGGGATTGTCTTCGGCGTACTGTTGCTGGGCGAAATCCCCACGGGACCGACGTTGGTGGGCGGGGCGATTATCGTGGGCGCGACGATGCTGCCGGGCGTGGTGGCCTGGAGCACGGCGCGGCGGGCGCCGGCCGGATCTGGTAAACTGCGGACACGAGGCACCAGAACCTAGTGCCAGGTGCAGGCACCGGTTAGCCCGGCTATACGCTACCGACAAGCGAGTACGGCGCGATAAATCGCGCAGCTACACTCAATCGGAGGCCGGCATTTACACGAGGCAAGACCGGGCGGAGCCGGCCCACCGCCCGGCGTGGGGACGTAACTATGTTGCCGATGCGAGGTTTGCTGCGGGTGGTCGAGCGCGCCGTGCGCCGCTATGCGCGCGACGACATGGCGATGCCGGCGGCAGCGCTGGCCTTCGCCGCCGTCTTCAGCATCTTCCCACTCGTGCTGTTCCTGATTTCGGTGGCCGGCCTCGTGCTCAGCCCGGAGGTGGCCGAGCAGTGGGTGCTGCAGAACGTCCAGTTGGTCGGCACCGGCACCGGGTTGCTCACCGACACGGTCCGCGATCTGCTCAAGTCGCGGAGCGCCTCGGGCACGGCGGCCACCATCGGCCTGGTGGGGCTGATCTTCTCGGCGTCGGGTGTGTTCAGCACGTTGCAGAGAGCCGTCAACCGGGCCTGGGAATGCACGACCGAGAGCGGCGTGATCCTGGAGCGGGTGATCGCCGCCGTGATGGTCTTCGGGGTGATCCTGGTGATGATCGCGTCGACCATCATCTCGACCATCCTGACCGCGATCCAGCAGGGCACCAGCCGGATCATCGGCGACCTGCCGTGGCTCTGGCAGGTGGTGAACATCGTGAGCACCATCGGGCTGGCGACGATCGTGCTGGCGGTGCTGTTTCGCAGCCTGCCGCGCTGCAAAGTCCACTGGGCCGATGTCTGGTTCGGCGCGCTGTTGACGGCGCTGCTCTGGAGCCTGGTGCAGCAGGTATTCGCCATCTATCTCGGCAGCTTCGCCAACTACCAGGCGGTCTACGGGGCGCTGGGCGGCATGATCGCGCTGCAAGCCTGGATTTTCCTCTCGTCGCAGATCTTGCTGTTCGGGGCGGAGGTCTGCGCCGAGTACGCGCTGGAACGACAGATACGCGCCGGGGCCACGCTGCTGCAGGAGCGCATCACCGAACTGCGCTAGCGCCACCGGGGGCCGGGCCGGTTTGAAACCGGCCCCTACATCAGCTGATTATGTCGCCGGGCCTGTTTGAAACCGACCCCTACAGCACCCGATGGTGCGGCGGGCGGCTAGCTGGTGGGCAGGCCGGCGGGGCCGGGCGGTTTGCGGGCCGGGCGCCCACCGGGCGGCGTGGGCAGCGCGCTGAAGCCCTCGCCCATGACCTGGCGCACATCGCCGATGATGACGAACGCCTGCGGGTCGATCTCGCGCACCAGATCGACCACGAAGTTGATCTCCTGCTGGCGCACCACGGCCATGATCACCCGGTAGGGCGTGCCGGTATAGCCACCTTCGCCGTTCAGGTAGGTGACGCCCCGGTTGAGGGTGTCCATGATCGGGCGGGCCAGCGCTTCGGGCTGCGCGGAGACGATGTAGATCATGCGCGTGTTGCGCAGGCCTTCTTGCAAGATCTCGACCAGGCGGCTCTCGGCGAACGAGCCGATCAACGCATAGAGCGCCTTGTCGGGCCCGAAGACCACGGCGACCAGCGCGTAGACGCCCACGTCAAAGCCGATCAGCGACTGGCTCACGGGGATGCCGCGGAAGCGGTGCAGGAGCATGGCGACGATGTCCGAGCCGCCGGTGGTGGCATAGGTGCGGAAGATGAGGCCGGTACCCACCCCGGCCAGTAACCCGCCGTAGAGCGTGTAGAGGATCGGCTCGTGGGTGATGGGCCGGACCACGACCTGCAAGAGGTCGATCATGGTCGAGAGCACGACCACGGCGTAGAGCGTGCGCAGCAGGAAGCGCCAGCCACCCAACCAGCGCGCCCCGGCCAGCAGCAGCGGCACGTTGAGCACAAAGTAGGTCGTGCCCACGGGCCAGCCGGTATAGGAATTGACGATCAGCGCGAGGCCGGTCACGCCGCCGGAGAAGACCTTGTTGGGGATCAGGAACAGGTCGTTCGCCAGGGCGATGAGCGTGGCGCCGAGGGTGATCACCAGGTAGGCTTGCAGGTTCTGGCGATTGAACAGCGCCCGCGCAGCCACCGCCGCCGAGCGGCCGCGCGGATCGGGATTGACTACCATGTATTACTCCTTGATCGTGCGTCTAATCTGGGGCCGGGCGCCGATAGGCAACGTCGAAACTACACGCAGCGAAGCCGCGCCCCATTATAGCCGGTCTTGTGCCGATCAGGGCCTGACTAGTTTGTCGGCGGGTGTTTGTCACTCTGAGCACAGCGCAGAGTCTCGTCTTGGACCCGCACGAGACGAGATTCTTCGCTCCGCTCAGAATGACAATGCTCATGGGACGGGCTACTGAGCGTGGCGTGAGAAAGCCCGCGAGAGGAGAACAGAGCCGGATGACGGATCGCTGGGATCGCTGGGGGCTGGGGGCGGCGGATGCGCGGCGGCTGGTGCTGGCGCGCGGGCTGCGCTCGCTGGGCTATGGGCTGTCCAGCGTGTTGCTCGGCATCATGCTGCGCGATGCGGGGCTGTCCACGGCGGAGGTGGGCGCGGTGCTGACGGCGGCGCTGCTCGGCGGTATCTGGTCCACGGCCGCGGCGGCTTTCCTGGCCGACCGGCTGGGGCGGCGGCGGCTGTTGCTCGGCTTTTCGGCGCTGATGGCGGCTGCCGGGCTGGCCTTCGTTGCACTGGCGAACCCGTGGGCGCTTAGCGCGGCGGCCTTGCTGGGCACGATCAGCCCCACGTCCAGCGAGACGGCGCCGTTCCTGTCGCTGGAACAGGCTATTTTGCCGCAGGTCACGCCCGCGGACCGGCGCACGGAGGTTTTTGCGCGCTACAACCTGGTGGCCTTGCTGGCGGTGGCGGGCGGCGCGCTGCTGGCCGGGCTGCCGGGAGTCCTCGCGCCCCCCGGCGCGGCCCGCCTGGTAGCGGAGCGGGCCATGTTCATAGTGTATGCCGGGCTGGCGCTCGGGGCGGCGGCCTGCTTCGCCGGGCTGTCGCCCGCGGTGGAGTTGCACGGCCAGGACGGCGGGACGGCGGGACGCAGCGCGCCGCTGGGGCCGTCGCGGGGCATTGTGCTGAGGCTGGCCGGGCTGTTCGCGGTCGATGCCCTGGGCGGCGGGTTAGCGGTGCAAAGCCTGATCGCGCTGTGGTTCCACGAGCGCTACGGGCTCGACCTGAGCGCGCTCGGCGTCATCTTCCTGGCCGCCAACCTGGCCTCGGCCTTCTCGCTGCTGGCGGCCGCGCGGCTGGCCCGGCGCTTCGGCCTGCTCAACACGATGGTCTTCACCCACCTGCCGTCGAACCTGCTGCTGATGGCCGTGCCCCTGCTGCCGGGACCGGGGTTGGCCGTGGCCGCCTTGCTGGCCCGGCAGGCCCTCTCGCAGATGGACGTGCCGACCCGCCAGGCCTACACCATGGCCGTCGTCACCCCGGCGGAGCGGACGGCGGCGGCGGGTGTCACGTCGAGCGCTCGCTCGGCGGCCTCGGCCACCGGGCCGAGCCTGGCCGGGCTCGCGCTGCAACTGGCGCCTCTGGCGCTCGGCCTGCCCTTCCTGCTGGCCGGCGGCCTCAAAATCGTCTATGACCTGAGCCTGTACGCGGTGTTCCGGCACATCCGGCCCGGCGACGAGTAGCGGCGGGTCCGGGCGCTAGCCGGCGGGCGCGACGGATGGGCTTTCATTGCCCGCCCGGTCGCCCAGCGCTCCACGCAGGAAGTCGAAGAAGACGGTCTCCAGGCGCGCGGTCTCAGCCATATCGACCAGGATGTGGCCGCCGTTGAACCACTCGACCTGGAACGGCTTCCCCAATTCGCGCAGGCGCGCGATGAACACTTCCATCTGGCGCGGCGGGCAGCGGGTGTCCACGCGGCCCTGGATGATGAGCAGCGGGGCGCGCAGGTCGGCGGCGCGGGTGATCGGCGCCCGCGCCATGAACAGCAGCGAACCGTCCTCCGGGCCGCCACCGAAGATCTGGCGCACCCAGCCGCGCAACGGCTCGTTGGCGTCCTCGTACATCATGGCGAAGTCGGCGATGCCGACGAGCGCGCAGCCCGCGGCCCAGAGCGCGGGCTGGCGGGTCAGCGCCATGAGCGTCAGGTAGCCGCCGTAGGAGCGCCCGCGGACGACCACGCGGTCGGGTTCGGTGATGCCGCGGGCGATGAGGTAGTCGCGGGCCGCGGCCATGTCCTCCAGTTCATAGTGGCCCGGATCGCCCTGCACGATGTCCTGGTGGGCGCGCCCGTAGCCGCTGCTGCCGCGATAGTTGATGGTCAGCACGGCGTAGCCTTCGTCGATGTCGGCTTGCAAGAAGGGGTCGTAGGAGTCGGTGGCGTGGGTGGCCGGGCCGCCGTGGACCACGACGATGGCCGGGAAGGGGCCGGGGCCGGGTGGCACACCCAGGAAGCCGTGGATCGACGCGCCCTCGGTGCTGGGGAAGTGGACCGATTCCAGCGGCGTGCCGGGCAGGGCCTGATCGCCGCCGAGCAGGCGCCGTTCCTGCCCGTCCTCCAGCGCGCGCACCTGGTCGACGGCGGCGGCGCTCTCGTAGTTGTACCAGATCGCGCCGTCGGGGCGGACGTGGAGCGGGGCCAGGGTGCCGGGGCTGTGCGGCAACGCGGTCACGGTTCCGCTCGCCAGGTCGTAGGTGTGGAGTTGCACGCGCCCGTCGTGGTGCTGGGCCAGCAGCACGCCCTGGCCGTCGGGCAGCCAGTCCACGCCGGTGACTTCGCCCGGCAGGTCGAGCGCCAGCGGCTGCCGGGTATCCGCGGCCACGTCCCAGATGCCGGGCAGGTTGCGCCCGCTGACGTTGCTGGTGTAGAGCAGGCGGGCGTCGCCGTCGAAGGGCGCCCAGGCGTTGGGAACCGCGGTCGCTTCCGGCCCGTCGTCCAGCTCGGCCTGGCGCGCGCCGGTGGCCGCGTCGAGCACGGTGATGTGCCAGTGGCGGTTGGGCACCTGCTCGCTGGTGACGATCGCCAGGCGGCCATGGTCGTGGGACAGGGGGCCGCCGTAGGCTTCGTTCTTATGCTCGTAAAGAACCCGCGACGGCCCGGCCCCTTCGTGGCGATAGATCCGATAGCCCGTGGCGTCCGACCCGTCGAACAGCACCACCCCACCGGTCGGGGCCTCCACCCAGCCGACCCACAGCAGCGGCAGGCTGGGATCGACCACCTCGGGGGGCCCGCCGGTAAACGGCAGCCGCACCAATCGGCCCGTCTCGCTGCCGCCCTCGTCGTCCAGGTAATAGACCGTCTGCCCGTCTTGGGCCAGCCAGGCGAGGTCGGCCTGGACGCCGCTGGGCTTGCTGGTAAGCTGGGTGTGCGTGTCGGCGGCCTGGTCCCAGGCGTAGATCTGCGCGACGCCGGTGCGGTCGCAGCCGTACAATACGCGTTCGGGCGCCAGGCGCGCCCAATCGATGGCCCAGGTCTTGACGGCGGAAAAGCGCGCGGCCCAGGCCGGGCGGGGCGCGGAATCGGCGGGGGCGGCAGGCGCCCCGGTGGGCGAGGCAACGGCAGGGTTCGTGTCCATACAATCTCCTCTGGGGGCGGGATTCCGGCCC
>CBJNAR010000042.1:0-10515 GCA_966434075.1 uncultured bacterium | reverse complement strand
GAACCCACGGGGGTGGGCCTGGCCGCTTATGTCGGTGGCCCCCCTGGCCCAGTGGCTGCCGTTGCTCGGCATTGGGCTGGCACTTGCCCTCGTATTATGGTTAGCTGTTCGGGAAAAACTACGAACCGGCATCGCGTTGAGTGCTCTGGTGGTACTTGGATACGCCGAACAACTGGCGACCCTCTGGCTGAAGCCGGGCGGCAACGCCAACCAGTTGTTGTTCGAGCGCGTCGTCAGCAGTTCTTTTACCGGCTATTACACCTCCGCAATGCGGATCAACAGCGCCGGAACGTTTTTTAGCGGCTATGTACGCTCAATTGCCAGCAATGATCCGGCCGTCCGTCTATGTAGCCACTGCTTGACCCATCCCCCCGGACCTATCGTCTTCTACTGGGCCTTGCTGCAGTTCGTCGGGGGCCTTCCAGCCGGGATCCAGGAGCGCCTTCGGGCCGGCCTGACGGCGGGTCTGAGCCTGCATGCGCCATCGCTCTCTTCTGCGCTGACCTCAGTGCAAATGATTGCAGCGGTAATCGGCGGGCACTTGGTGCTGGCTGGGACCGCACTCGTTGTCTTGCCTTTATACGGGTTGGCCCGTCTGATTGCCGGTCGCCGTCCGGCGATCCCCCTGGCTGCGTTGGGACTGGTGGTACCGGGTATTACGCTGATGAGCCCCGAGTTCGATCAGTTCTACGCCGTAGCTGCATGTGTGCTTTTATATCTCACACTGCGAGGCCTGCGGTCCGCCACTCATGGAGTATGGTGGGGCGTAGCGGCCGGGCTCTGGTTTGCCGGCTGCCTGTATTGGTCTTTCGGGTTGCTGGCCCTGGCCATTCCTGTGTCAACCCTTGCGTTGTTTGCAGGCATTGGCCGCAGGCGGCCGGGCGCCGGCGGCCCCGGCGCCGGTTGGCGGCATCTGCTGCCCTGGGCGCTTGGGATCGCGGCAGGCGCGCTGGTACCCTGGCTCCTGCTGTGGGGCGCCGGAGGGTTCGACTTACCGCAGGTGGCCGAGGTGATTACCTACCGGCAAGAGCAGGTCATCACCATGCGGCCCTACGCGTTGTGGCTTGTTTTCAATCTGGTCGATTTTCTCCAATTCCTTGGGCTGCCGCTGGCGGCCGTCGGCCTCTTCAGTCTGATTCCCATCTGCCGTCCTCGCGTGCTTGGCCCGGATCTGCGCGACCCTGCCGGCCGGCGCCAATGGCTTGCATCCGTGAACCCGTATAGCCTCGGTTTCTGGCTGACGCTCGGGGTGCTCGATCTCACCGGCGCCGTCCGGGGCGAAGCCGGTCGTCTGTGGCTCTTCTTGGCGCCTCTGGCGCTGGCCGGTATTATGTGGGCGGTCGCCGAACACCGGATTGGCCTGCGCGGCCTTTCATTCTTGTTGGCGAGCCAGTTCGCTCTGGTCATGCTTCTCGGCGGGCGGTGGCTCACTCCCTGAGCCACCGCCCGTGGCTCCTCGCCTCCAAGCGCCGGCGTTAGCGCACGGGCCAGGAGCCCAGCGGTGCGATCGGTCCGGCGGGCAAGGTGGCAAACGTGTTCGCTGCGTAATAGGGGAGGGCAATCCCCGCGGAGAATGCCGCCTGAGCCGCCGGTGAAGTCTCGATAGTCCAATCCTCGCCGTCAGAATTCCAGTTAAACCAGACGAATGCCTTGACGCGCGGGAAGGTTTGCGGTAATTGCGTCGTTAGCCCATCGGTAATCCACGCCGCCTTCGATCCCCCGTATTCGGTCGATGCGGTTTCCGCGATCATGATCGGTTTACTGGGGGCCAGGGTTCCCAGGTGCGTATAAATCGGAGCAAAGACTTGACTAAAGGGCAGCCAGACATCGGGTTTGGCCGGGTTGGTGCCCCAGTTATACGCGTCCACCCCCACCCAATCGACATAGCTATCACCCGGGTAAAGGCTTTCCAGCGGCAAACTACCGTCAAACTCCGAGTTTGGACACCAGACCCAGGTGACGTTGGTGGCCCCGACTTCGGTGAAGATGGCGTGGACATGGCGCCACATCGCGACGAACTGGCCCGGCTGGTTGCCGTTGATTTGTTCGGACCAGGGATACCAGTGGCCGTTCATCTCGTCGTCGAACCGCAGGAAGAAGGGATGGCCCCAGTTGCGGGCATCGGTAGCCCACTGCCGGATATAGGAGTCATATGTGCCGTTGATAATGCTGCCAAGGCTAAAAGCAGGCTGTGTGCCGCCGCAACAGGGGTCCCAGGAGTTCCAGTTGATCATCGGGATGCGCCCGTGTTGGCGGACGGTATCGAAGGCGTTGTAGTCAAAGGGCTGCCAGGTGCCATGGTAGATCCAGGGATCGCCCCAATGGATGATAGACGTGGCTTTCTGGGTATGGGATTCAAAGGCATCGACGCTGCGCCAGTCCCAGGGCGGGTCATCGTAGCCATAGGTACTGCCTTTGATATATGCCCCCCAATAAACCTGGGCTTCCGGCGGGACCGGCGGCGGGATGGGTTGCGACCGATAATTCTCACCCACGAGGAGTCCGGTCGCCAGGATCTTGGCGACCTGGGCCCGGCTGGCGGGAGCGCCGGGCTGGAACGTGCCGTCCGCGTACCCTGCCACGGCGCCGGTATCTGCTGCCGTCTCCACGAACTGGTACGCCCAGTCGCTGGGGCCAACATCCGAGAAACGAGCGCTGGGTGGGTTAAGTGGAGTCCACCCACGGGCGAGGACAAGGAGTTTGGCCAGTTGGGCGCGGGTGACGTTGCTGTTCGGACGGAATGTCCCGTCCTGGTAGCCTGTCAAGATGCCATGTTGGACCGCGGTTTCGATATACGGATAGGCCCAACTGGCGGCTGGGACATCTGAAAACGCGGGTTGGGCCGGCTGGATGAGCGGCCAATGCATCCCAATGGTGAGCATCTTGGCGATCTGCGCCCGCGTGACCGGCGCCGCCGGGTGAAAACTGCCGTCGGCGTAGCCCGAGAGGGCGGATTGCGCCATCAGGAACTGAACATAATCGTAGGCCCAATTCGCGGGATCTAGATCGCTGAGCGGCTGCGGCGTAGTCCACAGCGCCAGCGCCCCGGTCGCGCTGGCCGGTCCGGCCGTCGCGGTCAGCAGGACGCGAGCGCTACTTGGCTCCGAGGCCGAGCCGACCTGCACAACGGCATCGACCGGTTGATTGCCGGCAGGGGGCACCGAGGCAGTGGACGGATTTACACTCACCGCCCAACCGGAGTCACTCGTGGCCTGGAACGTGACGTTCAGTGTAGCATTCGTATTGTTGCGCAAAACATAGTGGTACGTGAGCGCGGCCCCCGGCTGGACGTGCGCGATCTGAAAGCGCGGGGTTTGCGTCAGGTCTGGGGCCGGCAGCACCGACAGCGGCTCATTGGCCGTCCCCGCGGCGCCTGGTTTCCCCGCGCCGGCCACCGGCGCGGCACCGGCCGATGGGACCGCGCCTATACTTCCGGCAAGCAGGCTCAAACAGATCAGGCCCAGGAGCAGGCTACGCCAGTTCTGGCCATGCGCCATCACACTCCCGCGGTGCGCGCGCGCCTGATTCCGCACGCTGGCCCGAACCGAGGCTGCCAACGTATCGGTACAGCGCGAATCGTATTTATGATTCGTCATGTATTTCTTCTCCGTTTCGGCAGACCGGTTGGCCAGCGGGGAGCAGATCACCATAGGAGCGCGTCCGCGTGGAGGAGCCGGCGCTAACCGCCCAAGCGGTCCGTCACCGGTTCCACCGCCACCCTGATTCCCGGCACTTGCGGCCAGGTACAGTGCGGAATGCCGTCCCCCTACTCTAGTGGGGTCGGTAACTCAGATACCCGGTCCGGGCCAACGGAGGTCAGGGTACGAGCGGTCATAGGTCGCCCGGCGCATAGGGGATAAGAAGAGAGGGCGCGAGGCAAGGCGCGACTACGCGGGCGAGTGGCCAAGGGGGTGAATGAACCGAGACCGCGCCACCGGCGCGTCACCCCACTCAATTCCAGAGCAAACCAGGCAAGTGATCCTTCCATTGCATTTGCGAGACCATGTCCTACTGCGGGTCCCTGGTCGGGATTATTCTACTCGATCCCGAAAGTCCGAAGCAATGGAATCTCGATTGATGTGATGGGATTGTGACATTGCGCGTTTAGGGCGATGGGGGTCGGCAGGGTAATTGCCACGGGGTTCGGCCTGGCGGCGCTAACCGGCCTCGTTTTCTACTGGCAGGGCGTGGGTGGTGCGCGGGGTGCTAGTGGTGGAATCATGATTGCCCCGCCGCCGGTGGAGTCCAGCGAGGATGCGGTGCCATCCCGGACGCGTTTCGGGGTACATGAACTTCGCGCCGAGGAGGCGGGCCAGGGGGCGGGGAGCCGGTCCCGTAACCAGGAACCAGAGGATAAATACGGCTTTCAGCGGCAGGTGTACATCCCGGCGGCGCGCGCTGGCCCGGATCCCCCTCCATACAATCCGGCCGACCCTGTCGCGCGGGAAGGGGTGCTGGGCGGGATCGAGTTTCAGCGAGATCAGCCGGGCGGCCAGCAGTGAGACCGCGGCCAGTTCGCCGGCACGGCGGGGCCGGCCGGCCAGGTGGAGTTCGTCGGCCAGGGCCTTAATGGCGGTGTGGGTCGGCGCGGCGTAGATGATCGTCCGGCGCAGGTGGGCCAGGTCGAGCCCGACCGTCGCCGGCTCATATTGGTTGGCCCCATGGACGCGATAGCACGCCCCTATCTCGTCCAGCGACTTAACCGGACCCAACAGCGACGTGAGATGCACCAGGTAGAAATCAGCCAGGATCACGAAGTTCGCCTCCGGGATCGGCAAGATCCGGCGCAAGGCCGGGGTGGCAAAGGCGTTACCGCTGGTCGCCATCCACGTCAGGTCGAAGGGCGCCGAGAGGACGTAGGGGCCTAGATCGCCGTCGGGCAGCGGCTGGTCCCAGGAAGGCTTCGTCCGGCCGGTCGGGCGCCCGTGGCGGTCCACCACGGCCATCCGGTACTGCACGCGAACGAGGCTGGGATGAGCGTGAAAGGCGGCCACGACATGGGTTACCGTCTCGGGGAGCAGTATGTCGTCGGCGTCGAGAAACAGCACGATGGCGCCGTGGCTCTGCGTGAACCCGGCGTTGAAGGCTGAGGCCTGCCCGCCGTTGGGCTTAAAGATAGCGGTCACGCGCGTCCCAGCGGCGGCGATGACAGCGCGTGAATCGTCCGTCGATCCGTCGTCCACTACGAGCACTTCGCAGGGCGTGTACGTCTGCTGGAGCGCACTTTCAATCGCCGTTGCCAGGAATCGGCCGTAGTTATAATTGTCGATGATGATGCTGACGAGCGGGGCCGCCGCCCTTTCGTCACCTGCGGTGGTTACTCCCTGTCGGGACGGCGGGCCTTGTTGTTTCCGCCCGGCGCCCGGCGCCCCGCGAGCATGCTCAGGCTCCCTTTGAAGACGGGGCGACATCGGCGCTCTCCAACTCGCTGCTTAACCAGACGGCGCCGGCTAACGTCGGATCCGGCGAATCCCCAATCGCATGCCCGATAGATGGAGGCGGGGCGACGGGTCCCCGCCACCCGGCGCGGTATACGGCAGACGCCATGACCATTGCTTCGATCGTTACCGCTAGGAGCCAGCCGATGCTGAGACCCGCGAGCCCCCCCAGGGCGGCGCCGGTTGCCGCGAGCACCAATTCTAGTCCGCTGGCGCACGCCTGCAACAGCGCTGCCTGATGCATACGGCCCCGCAGACGGGCCAGGGCGATGTAGTGATAGCGCACAACCAGCGGAATCACCCCGAGGGCCAGTAAGCGCAGGCTTATCCCCGCCTCCAGCGCGTAACCTTGGCCGAAGATGGCTAACACCCAGTCGGCCGCCACCCACAACGCCAGGTTGGCCGCCCCGCACAAGGCGAAGGACAGGAACAGGCTTTGCCGTAGTTTGTGGGCGAGTGCCGTCGGATCGGCGGCGCCGACCGCGTATAGAACCGTGGTCAGGGCGTAGGGCGCCACGAACAGTAGCCCCGCGATCATCCACGCTACATAAAAGTGGGCCGTTGCCGTGGTCGACAGCTCGACCGTGACGACGAGCGGTAGCGCCAGCGAAGGAATCTGCAGCGTGAGATTCAGCGCATGATGGCCCAGGGCGGACCGGCCGAGACCGCGGAGCAGTCCCCAGGCCGGTCGGTGGCCCAGGAGCGGAGTACCCCTACGCCACGCCCAGCCCGCGAGAAAGAGTAGTGACGTGAAGCTACCTATGACCCACGTGGCGTAAATGAGCAGGCCACCCTGTCGAACCAGCCCGAGGCCCAGGACGGCCAGCAGTACCAGCTTGGCGACTGCGAAGAAGATGTTGCGCCATAACTGCAACTCGCCCCGTAAGAGACCGACAAGCGCCTGATCGAGGACGAGCGTCACCGCGGTGAGCGACACACCGAATGCAAACAGGATCATGACGCCGATCCCCGCAGCCAGCGGTGCCAGGTCCGGTGAGAGCCAGGGCGCCAGGATCGCAAAAAACAAGCCGGCGACGCCGCCTGCCGCGCCGGCCGTGCAGAGGGCGCCGGTGAGCAGCGCCCCCGTACGGTCTGGTTGGCGGGGCAACTCTCCGATGAGTAGCGTACCCAGCCCGAGGACGCTCGCCGTGCCGAGGAGCATCATGGCTGAGATAGCCGCCGACGCCAGGCCAACCGCTGCCGGCGGAAATTGCCGCGCGGCGAACCACCAGTAGATGAATCCCACGCCCGAGGTGAGCACCTGGCTGCTCATCACCGAGCCGGCATTGGCAAGAACGATCCGATTAGTGTTGAGCCAGCGGTAGAGCGGTCTCTGCATTGGTCATTCCTTGCCGGCCCTGGATAAGATCGTAGTAGAATTGCTCAAAGCGCGGCACGGACACGGCCGCCGTGAACAGCTTGGCGTGTTCCCGCGCGTTCTCCCCCAGCCGTTCGCGCAAGGCAGGGTCGCCAAGCAGTTGTTGCATTGCGCCGACAAGGGCATTCACGTCGCCCAGAGGCACGAGCAGCCCTGTTTGCCCCGGAATGATCATGTCCGTGTGGCCGCCGGGGACGGTGCCGATGACGGCGCGGCCCCGGCTCATGCCTTCGTAGACCACGCTCCCGAGCGGTTCCGGCAAGATAGACGGAAAGACACCAAACAGCGACCGGTCCCAGGCGGCGATAACCGCAGCGTGCGGCGCCTTTTCGACAACGACCACGCCAGGTGGGAAGGTGCGAGGGGTATCGGTCTCGACGGTACCGAGTAACACAAGGGGCGGCGGTTGGTCGAGTCGCTCATAAGCGGCCAACAATTGCGGAATGCCTTTCACCCGTCGTAGGGCTCCAACAAACAGGATAAAGGGCTCCGCCGGCAACTGGCGTAGATACGGCCGAATCTGCGGATTGGCGCTTTCGTCAGCTGGATCACGATCTTCACGGAAACTGGGAATGATACGCTGGGGCATAATACGGCCAGTGTGACCCAAGAAATCGCGCTCCACAATTTGCTGCACATAGCTGCTGATGTTATGGATGCCGCGCACCTTTCTCCGCAAGAGTGCGCGCCCAAGGTAGACGCCTGTCGTCGCGATCACCCCCTTGGGCAAACCGTACAACTGCCCGGCACAGCCGACGCATTTGGTAAACTGGGGCCCGTTGCAGACCTTCTCGCCCCGATAGACGAGCGTGCGCGTGGCGCAGCTATATCCATAGTCGCGCGACGAGATGAGGAGCGGGATCTCCTGCCCCAGCAGCGCCGCGGCGCACGAGTAACTGAACCAGCCGTAGGCATGGACCACATCGGGCCGAAAGCGGCGGATGAGGCGGCGCAATGCCAGCACCGTGAGGGGATCGGGGAACGGGGGCTGGTGCCGCTGAATACCGTTCTGGGCCCCGCCAGGGCCCAGGGACCGCAACTGCTTCAGGCGATACACGCAGACGCCGCCATCATCTTCCACCTCCGGCACATTGGGTTGCCATGCAGTCGCGACCGCTACGGTATGCCCGCGGCTGTAAAGCTCTTGCCCCAGCAGCCGTGTCTGCCGGTGGGCGCCTCCGATGTAAGGCGGATAGTAATCGCTAGCTAGTAATATCCGCAGGCCCATATGGTTTGCGTACTCCTTATTGGCGCCGTGGCCGCAGCGCTATGAGATAGCGCCGCGATATCCTGCCACAATCTCGCGGTCGGATATCGGGTGCGCGGCCTTGCGGCCCAGGAAGTAATGACCCGAGGCGTCGTCATAGGTGCCGGGTTTATCAATCACGTAATAGTCCACATACTTGAGCCAGAACAAGGTCAGCCGGGCGAAGCCGCGAATCACCATCCGCATAGGGCGTGCCTGTGTGAAGCTGAGCAGGAAGTACTCGCAGGCCCAGGCGAGGACCGTGCCGGCGCCGGCTAGCGCGCCGCTGGCTATCTCGTCAAAGTGGCTGAACAGCTTGCGGTGCCCCAGGTGGGTAAAGCGCATGAAGTCATAGGGACCCAGATGCACCTGCTGCATAAACGGCGTCTCGGCGTAGACTAGGCCTTGCGGTTTCAGCACCCTCCAGATCTCGGCCACACAGCGGAAGGGATCAATCACGTGTTCGAGCACCGCCTGCACGATAACCCCGTCGAACGACTCGTCGGCGAACGGTAGATCGTGGCCGTCGCAGATGATCCGCGTGCGCTCGCCGAAGTAGACATCGGTTTCCACCAACTCGATGCTCGGATTGTCCAGTAACCCCAGCATACCCTCGCCCGCACTCCCGCCGCCGACGACCAGGACACGAGGTCGCCGGTTCTGCCGGAGCAGGAGCCGTGCGAACCGGGCATAATTGCGATTCGCTGTCAGATTGTGACCGATAGCAGGCAGGTGCGCCACAACGAACTGCACGCCGGGCGCGAGCGAGCGGCCTGTGGTGCGCCGGGCCTCCGTGAAATCCCTGACCGAGAAGACGCTGCGCGCGTCGTTAATCAGCACGGGTATCCCATGCACAACCGGGAAGACCGTCCCGCAGGCCGGGTTCACACAGGTGAACTGATTGCTGTCGCTCCGGATCTCCGACCGGCAAACAGGGCAGCGAACGCACTCCTGCCAGCTTGGTGCCTGGCGATCACGGACCATAGTCATGTCTTGTTTCCTCTCTGAATCGCGAGGGCGAGCCTTACGGGCGGGGCCGGCAAACCACTCGCACGCACTAACCTAGCACGAGCACCTGGGGGCGGGGCATGGGACTGTGGAGACGGTGTGACGGAGGCCGGAGTCGGACTCGGCACCCCCGGTGGCGGCGGGACGGTCGGCCATTCAGGCGGCAGGGGCGGGGGGGAGGCGGTCCCGGCGGCGCCGGGCGCGGGCGGCCACCATAGCACGCGGCGGTAGATTGTCTCTGGTTCATCCTGGCGATATAACACGGCGGCCACCGGCTGGCCGGTAGCTACGCCCGCAGGCACAGGGATCTGAACCGACCATTCCTGCCCAGGCTGGAGGCGAATAGCAGACCAGTCGCGGACGACGGAATCGCTGGTCAGGAGTGCCAGGTCGTAGCTGAGGGTCTGGGTTTCCGCGCTGCGCATGCCGATATTGAGGTTTTCCCCGCCGGCCGGTCCCGTGGACACGATCCAAAGCTGTGTAAAGCCGGCGGTGGGCTGGGCCAGGGCACCGTTGCGGGCCACAATCACCGCAGCGGCCATCCCGGCCCCCGTCAGCACCAGCAAGATGAGCGAGGTACGGTGGCGCCATAGCCGCTCAAAGATTGCGGCCGGCGTTTCTGCCGGCTGGTCCCCATGACGAACAAGCGCGACGGCGACGGCGCTGAGGGTCACTGTGCCCAGGAGCACGCTCCAACTTGTGGCATGTAAGCCCCAGGGTGTCAAGTTCAGTAGATAGCCGCCGACGACGGTGACCCCCAGACTGACAGCAATATGCAGCACGATTCGCTCGGTTACCCAGAGGCTCCAGGACGGAAAGAGCGCGGCCACAATGGCATGACCTGGTAGCCACAGCACCAGGAGCAGACCCAGCACCGGGCTGAGGACCGGCACGGCACCGCTCCATGGGGCAATTAACAGGGCCGCCCCGGCCAGTGCCGCGACGGCGATCAGATCGAGCGGCTTATGGTGCACCGGACATGGCTCCCACATCGTAGATGGCAATAGCCCCGTCGTCGAAGATGCGGCTAATGCGTTTGAGGTAATCGAATTTCGCTAGCGGCCCGTCGAGCGCTGCCAGCGGGTAACAGCGCCGGCCGACCACCGGCACCGTGATCAGCCGGCGGTCGACGACAAGGTATTGCACTTTGCCCCGCCGCAGTAAGCCGGCCTGATCATCAGTAATCTGCGGTGCATATAACGCCCATTCGGTATTCACTCCGCCGCTCAGTGTGGATTGCGTGTGCTGCCGTCCAAACGACCCCAAGATCAGCATGTTTGTGGGGTCGCCCCCGATGCGGTTGCCGGACCCCAGGTGGTCCAGCACCCAGTCGGCCGCCTGCAAGCCCTGCGCGCTAATATCCCGTGAGCCACCCGCCGTGTCCGGGTCGATCTCGTAAGGCCAGGGCATACGCCAGGACGGCGGCCAGCCTGCGATCAACCCCC
>CBJNAR010000041.1:0-10557 GCA_966434075.1 uncultured bacterium | reverse complement strand
CGGCGGCCGCCGGGATGGGGTTGATGCGCCAGGCGCGACCCGGCATCCCCAGGTTGTTGTTCATGGTGCCCGCCGTGCTCTCCGGGCCGAAGGTCGCGCCGCCGTCGGTCGAGATGCGGTAGACGATGCTGTTGCCGTTGGCCCAATTGACGAAGAGGTTGCCGTTCCAGAGCACGGTCGGCATCGAAAACTGCTGGTTGCCGCTGTTGGTCGAGATCTGGCGGGCGCGGTCGCTCCAGGTCAGCCCGCCGTCGTCTGAAGTCACCATGTGGATGCAGCCGTTGCAGGCGCCGAACTCGGTCCAGGTCAGGTACATGCGGTGGTAGTAGGGGCTGGCCGGGTTGTTGTCCACGGCGAACCACTGCTTGTCGGTGCTGTAGCCGCCCGCTTCGCCCACCGCTACCACCGGGTCGCGCCAGGTGAGCCCGCCGTCGGTCGAGCGGCTGACGAAGATACCGGTGTCGCTGTAGCCGCCGGTGTCGTTGTAGCCCAGGTAGCAGGCATAGGCCACGCCGTCGTCGCGGAAGATGTTGACCGGGTCGCTCTGGCGGATGGCGTGGGTGCCGGTGATCGGCGCGTGGACGTTGGCCCAGGTCTGGCCGCCGTCGAACGACGCATACTCCCAGACCTCCTTGGTGGCCGTGCCGGGTCCGAGCGCGCGCCGCTCGTCCTTGGCCGACGCGACGATGTTGAGCGGGTTGGTCGGGTTGACCGCGATGCTCGGCTCTTGCTGGGCGTAGGTCGTCGTATCGGTGTTGGCCCGCGTATTGGGCGCGAAAATCGTATCGGTCAGCGGCACATAGGGCGCGGGCGCGGTGGTATAGTGCGGTGGCGCGGGTAGCACAGGGGCGCCGTGCCCCTCCAGTCGCGGCAGCGCCGCTATGGGCGCCGTGGGCGGGGTCGCAGTGGCGCGCACCACCGGCGACCCGGCGGCGGGCGGCCCGGCGGCCAGCGCGCTACCCGCGCTGAGGCCGAGGGCGCAAAGACTGAGGGCGACAAGCAGACGTTTCATGCACAAGACTCCTTCGTGACGCATGGTACATTCTAGCGCCGAAAAGCGCAAGCGGGCTGCGGGTGGGTGATGAGGCCGCCCAGACCGCCGTCGTAAAGCTAGCCGGCAGCGCAAGCCGCCGGGCCGTCGCCTTGATCAGGGCCTGAGCCATATGCTATCATAAGGCAATATGCTGCGTCTGTCCGTCTACCATCGCCAACTCCTGGTGCTGCTGGCGCCCTATTTGTTGGGCATGCTGGTGCTGATCATCATCCCCACGCTGCTGGCCGCGCCCATCGCCTTCACCGAGTACGATGCGCTCTCCCCGCCGCGCTTCGTCGGCCTGGACAATTTCGGCAAGATCCTGGCCGATCCGCAGTTCCGAAACGGGCTGACCGCGTCGCTCTGGCTGGTGGTGATCGCCGTGCCGTTACGGGTGCTGGGCGCGCTGGGGTTGGCTTTGCTGCTGCGCGCGCGCAAGCGGGGCTTTACCGTGTTCCGCGGCCTGGCCTACCTGCCCACGATCATCCCCGATGTGGCCTATGGCCTCGTCTGGCTCTACATCTTCAACCCGCTGTTCGGGCCGCTCAACAACCTCTCCTACATCTTCCAGGGGACCATCGAAACCGAGTTCAGCCCCGGCGCGCTCCCCGGCATCTGGCTCACCGACCCCCGCGCGGCCCAGGCCGCCGTCATCATCATGCTGCTGTTCACCATCGGCGAGGGCTTCGTGCTGCTGCTGGCCTCGCTGAACGAGATCCCGGCGGAGCTCTACGAAGCGGCGGCGCTGGACGGCGCGGCGGGCGACCAGCAGGTGCGCCACATCACCCTGCCGCACCTGGCGCCCTCGCTGCTGCTGCTCAGCCTGCGCGACACGATCTTTATCTTCCAGGCCAGCTTCGTTGCCGCTGTCATCGTCACCAAGGGCGGGCCGTATTACGCGACCACCTATCTGCCCTACTGGATCTATATCAATATCACCGAGTTCCAACGCTTCGGCTACGGAGCGGCCATGACCTGGGTGCTCTACATCATCACGGCGCTGGTCATCGCGCTGCAGTTCTGGGTGGCGCGACGGTGGCGGGGAATGCAATATGCTTGACGACGCGATTGAGGACCTGCCCCGCGACATGGCGCCGGCCCTGCCGACCGGCTGGGAGCGCGCGTGGTGGACGCCGATGAACTACGCCCTGGCGACACTGGTGGGCCTGCTGTTCATCGTGCCGCTCGTCTGGATGATCAGCACCTCGCTGCGGCCCATCGGCCTGCCCGCGCCCGCGCGCTTCGAGTGGATCCCGCCCGTCCTCACACTGGACAACTATCCCTACATCTTCCAGATCCTCGAACTGGGCCGCTTCCTGGGCAACTCCATCGGCGTGGTCGTCGTGGCCGTGCCGCTGACGCTGCTCACGGCGTCTGCCGCCGGGTTCGCGCTGGCCCAGTTGCCGCCCCGCCCGCGCGGCTGGCTGACCGCGCTCTCGGTCGCGGCACTGCTCGTCCCGGCCATGGCGCTCTGGATCACGCGCTTCCTGGTCTACAAGTGGATCGGCATCCTCGACACGCCGCTGGCGTTGATCGCCCCGGCGATCATGGGCACCAGCCCGCTGTATGTCTTGCTCTTTGCCTGGGCCTTTGGCCGCGTGCCGGGCGAGATCTTCGAGCAGGCCCGCCTCGACGGCGCGGGCGCCTGGCGCATCTGGTGGTCGGTGGCGCTGCCGCTGGTTCGCCCGGCCGTCGGCGCTGTCGCCATTCTGAGCATGGTTTTTTACTGGAGCGACTTCATCAGCCCGCTGCTGTATGTGAACAACCAGGCGTATTACACGCTGCCGGTAGGGGTGCAGGCATTGCAGCAGGTGAACCGCACCAACTGGCCACTGATGATGTCCGGCGCCG
Organism: uncultured bacterium; assembly: GCA_966434075.1. Lineage (GTDB taxonomy): Bacteria > Chloroflexota > Chloroflexia > QHBQ01 > JAICKM01 > JAICKM01. The sequence continues at coordinate 7,673 of CBJNAR010000041.1, read as the reverse complement.
TGGTGCTGACCGTGCCGATGTTGATCCTGTTCATCGCGGCCCAGCGGTTCTTCTTCCAGGAAGACCGCACCCAAAGCTGGTGGGGTCGCTAGATGCGCGAGATCGGCACGCTGGCCCTGCTCTGCGGGTTGCTGTTGTTCGCCGCCCTGGCGCAGGTCGCGCCCGGCGACCGCGGCCTGGCCGCGCCGGTAGCGGAGACCGCTGCGCTGCACAGCGATAGCGGCGATCCAGGCGGCCCGGTTGCCGCGGACGACGACCTGATTGCCCAACTGGCCGCCGGGGCGCCGCCGGCCAGGCCCGGCCTGCCGCAGATGGCGCCCCGCACGCCAACCGGCGATTCCATCGATCTCATCCCGCCGGGGCCTATCCCCCGCGGCACCTGACGCTGCATTGTGCTTCCTGCCGCGCATCATCCCAACCCTACGCTGCTGTCGTGCGGCGCCATGGCGCACCCGATAGAAAGGAATGTTTCGTTGAACTCTCTCACCTGGCGGAGACGCTGCCTCGGCAGCATCCTGCTCTTGCTGCTTGTCACCATGACGGCCTGCGGCGATACCACCACGCCCTCTCCGGTGGGCGGTGGAGCGCCCGGCGACGGCACCGCAAGCGGCACGATCAGCTTTCAGGTGTTCGGCGAACCGGCGGAAGCCGCCCCCTTTCAGGAGGTGGCGAACGCGTACGGCGCGTCGCACCCGAACGTCTCGGTGAAGATCAACCACATTCCCGACCAGAATGACTATATGACCCGGCTGTCGGCGGCGTTCACGGCGGGTACCCCGCCCGATGTGTTCCTGCTCAGCTATAGCCGCTACGGCCAGTTCGCCTCGCGGGGCGTGCTGGAGCCGCTCGGCTCCTGGCTGGACAAGAGCCCGACGCTGAAGGCCACCGACTTCTACACCCAGGCGCTGGAGGTCTACACCTATAACGGCACGCTGCAATGCATGCCGCTGAACATCTCCAGCCTGACCGTTTACTACAATAAAGACCTGTTCCAGAAATACAATGTGGCCTTGCCGCAGCCCGGCTGGAAATGGCCGGAGTTCCTCAAGACGGCCCAGGCCCTGACCAAGGACCTGGACGGCAACGGCACCATCGACATCTACGGCGTCGGCCTCGAACCGCAACTGAACCGGCTCGCCCCGTTCATCTGGGCGCACGGCCAGGATCTCGTGGACGACCCGGTACACCCAACCAAACTGACCCTGGACGAACCACTGGTGCGCGAAGTGATCGCCCGTTTCGTCGATCTCAGCATGACCTATCGCGTCACGCCGACCGAGGCCGAGACCCAGGCCGAAGAACTGGAAACCCGCTGGCTCAACGGCAAGCTGGGCATGTTCCTGGGGGCGCGGGCTGACACGGCCATGTTCCGCACCGTCAAGCGCTTCACCTGGGACGTGGCGCCCATCCCCGCCGACGAAACCCAGGCGTCGATCCTGCAAAGTGAAGCGTACTGCGTACCTGCGGCATCGAAGAATAAGGCAGCGGCCTGGGACTTCATCCAGTACGCCGCGGGCACGGAAGGCCAGACGATTGTCGCCAAACTGGGCCGCGCGGTGCCGACGCTCAAGTCGGTCGCCACCTCGCCCGTGTTCCTGGACCCGACCCAGCTCCCGGCGAACAACCAGATGTACCTGGATGCCATCCCGACTCTCCGCCATCTGCCGATCACGCCCAACTGGCCCGCGGTCGAGAGTTCGACGGACCAGGAGCTGGAACGCGCCTTCTACGGCAACGTGCCGATCGACATCGCTATTCAGGCGGCGGTGCAGAAAGCCGCAGTGGATTTCGCCAGGGATCCGAAGTAGCCAACCGCGAAAGGATCTCTATAAGTGAAGCAACGTATCCGCGGGCGGCGCAGCCTGGGCGCTGTGCTGCCGCTCTTCTTCCTGGTCGCCGCGTGTGGCAGCGAGGCCGCCCCGACCGCCACGCCCGTCGCCGCGCCGCCGCCCACGGCCACCACCGGCGGAGGCGCTGCGGCGGCCCCGGCCACGGGCGCCGTCACCTTCCAGGTCTTCGGCGACCCGGCGGAGCTGTCCGTCTTCCAGGCCATCGTCGCGGGCTATAAGACGGCCAATCCGAACGTCAAAGTGACCCTCAACCACATCCCGGCGCAGGCCGAGTACATGACCCGGCTGTCGTCGGCGCTCACCGCCGGGAACGCGCCCGATGTGTTCCTGCTGAACTACCGGCGCTACGGCCAGTATGCCGACAAAGGCGTGCTGGAGCCGCTGGGCGCCTGGATGGACAAGAGCGCCACGCTGCAACCCGGCGACTACTACCCGGAGTCGCTCGGCGCGTTCACCTACCAGGGCACGCTGCAATGCATCCCGCAGAATGTGTCGAGCCTGAGCGTCTACTACAATAAAGACCTGTTCCAGCAGTACAACGTGCCCCTGCCCGCCGCCGGGTGGAAGTGGCCGGACTTCCTCAAGGCCGCCCAGGGGTTGACCAAGGACCTGGACGGCGACGGCGTGCTCGATATCCATGGTCTAGGCGTGGAGCCGCAGTTCATCCGCGTGGCCCCGTTCGTCTGGCAGCACGGCGGCGAGATCGTGGACAGCGCCGAGAACCCGACCAGGCTGACCCTCGACGAGCCGCGCGCGCGGGAAGCTGTGCGCTTCTTCGTCGATCTCAGCCTGACCTATCGCGTGGTGCCGACGGAGCCGGAAACCAAGGCCGAGGACCTGGAGAGCCGCTTCATGAAGGGCAAGCTGGGCATGTTCCTGGGCAGCCGGGCCGACACACCCACCTTCCGCACGATTGAGGGCTTCACCTGGGATGTGGCGCCCCTGCCCGGCGACCAGACCGAGGCGACCATCCTGCACAGCGACGCCTACTGCATGGCCGCCTCGTCCAAGAACAAGGAAGCGGCCTGGGACTTCATCCAGTACGCGCAGGGCGAAGCCGGGCAAGAGGTGGCCGCGAAGCTGGGCCGCACGGTGCCCTCGCGCAAGAGCGTGGCCGCCTCGCCCGCCTTCCTCGACCCGGCCCAGGCGCCGGCCAACAGCCGCATGTACCTGGACGTGGTCCCATCCATCCGCCGCGTGCCGATCACCCCAAGCTGGCCCGCCGTGGAAAAGGTGGTGAACGAAGAACTGGAGCGCGCCTTCTACGGCACCGCGCCGGTGGACATCGCCATCCAGGCGGCCACGGAAAAGGCCAACGCCGAACTCGCCAAGGACCAGGAGTAACGCGGCGGCATGCAGCGGGGGCGGGCCGTGGTGGCCCGCCCCCGTTTTCATCCCTGGGTTGGGGTGGTTACGAAGCGGGGCGCTTCACCGCCGGGTCGGCCACGGGGGGCGCCGGTTCGGGCTCGTGGTAGGGGCGCAGCCCGGTGATCCACGGCCCCCAAACCAGCAGCAGCGCGCAGGCCGCCGCGCCCAGCCAGGCCGCGTAGCCGAACGTGGCGGCGGGGCCATAGCTGCTCCAGAGCCAGGCGGCGATCACGTTGGCGGGCAGCACGGCCAGGCCGGTGAGGCCGCCAAACCAGGCCAGCGCGCGGGGCCGGGCGCCCGGCGACGCCAGATCGGCAGCCAGGGCCCGGCCCGCGCCTTCGGTCAGCGCGGCGAAGACGCCATAGAGGATGAACAGCGCCCAGACGTGCCACGCCAGCGTGGCGAAGCCCCAGCCCACCAGGATCAGGGCATAGCCCCCGTAGCCCACGATCAGCGCCGGGATGCGCCCGGAGCGCTGGCTGTAGCCGCTCAACGGCGTCACCAGCAGCGCGTAGACCAGCCGGTAGGCGGCATAGGCCGCGACCACGGCCTGCAGCGAGCGGGTCAGCCAGAGGCCTTGCAGGAGGAAAAACGCTTCCGACAGGCTGCCGAGGCCGAAGATCAGGCCCGCGCCGGTGAGCATCCAGAACCGCGGGCCGAGTCCGGCGGGCGTGGCTGCCGGCGCGGGGACGGGCGTGGCTGCCGGGGCGGGGGCGGCCTCGGCCTCGGCGGCAGGCGGCGCCGGTGCGCGGCGCCCGCGTACAAAGGCCAGCAGGATCAGCACGATCAGCAGGCCGGGCACCGCCGTGGCGGTGATGACGGCGCGCACGTCGTCGCGGCTCCAGTTCAGCAACAGCAGAGCCAGGAAGGGCCCCGCCGTCGCGCCCGCCGTATCGAGCACGCGGTGCAGCGCGAAGGCCGCCGGGCGCTCCACCGGGGTCACCGATTGGGCCAGCAGTGCGTCGCGCGGGGGCGTGCGTAGCGCGCGCCCCAGCCGGTCGAGCGACACCAGGCCGAGCGCGGCCGGCGGTCCGCCGGCCAGGGCCAGCAGCGGTTTGGCCGCCTGCGACAGGACGTACCCGCCCAGCAGCGGGGGCAGGCCGCGCCGCCACCCCGCGGGTAAGCGATCGGTCGCCAGCCGCACCAGGCTGCCGCCGCCCAGCAGGATGCCCTCGATGAGCCCGGCCAGGGGCAGCGGCGTGCCCAGCACGCCGACGAGGAAGAAGATGCGTACTGGCGCGATCATCTCGCTGCTGAGGTCGGTGAGGAGGCTCACCAGGCTCAGGGCGAGGAGATTGCGGCTCCCCCCGGCGAAGCGAAGCGCACGGGGCGGCGCGGGAGCAGAGGTCGGGTCCATGATTCCACCGGCGATCTAGATTCGCGCAACGCGTTAGCGGCATTATACGCCATGCCGCTCCGATCAACCAAATGCACGCGGGCGTGCAGATTGACGGCCCCGTAACCAGGCGGTATACTGATTCCCATGCAACCACTAATGGCCCGTATCACCATCGATCCGGCGATCTGCCACGGCAAGCCCTGTATCCGAGGGTTACGCTACCCGGTGGAAACGATCCTGGAACTTCTGAGCGCCGGCATGACGACGGACGAGATCCTGGCCGACTATCCAGATCTGGAGCGGGAAGATATCCTGGCGGCGCTCGCCTTCGCCGCGCAACTCAGCCGGGTCAAGCGCCTCGATCTCGTCAGTCCATGAAGTTCCTGGTCGATGCCCAACTCCCCCGCCGCCTGATCCCCCTCTTGCGTCAAGCCGGCCATGATGCCATCCATACCCTCGATCTTCCTCACGGCAATCGCACACCGGATGCCGAAATCAACGACTTGGCGGAACGCGAACAGCGGGTGGTGATTACCAAAGATGCCGACTTCGTCAACTCGTTCGTCGTGCTTGGCAAACCCTACAAACTGCTCCTGGTATCCACCGGCAATATCACCAACACGGATCTGCTAACTCTCTTCAGCAGGTATTTACCCCAGATCGAGGGCGCACTTCAGCCTCATAGCTACGTCGAGTTAACGCGCGAGGCCTTGATTGTTCATCGGTGATATCTATCGAGTTTGCCGGCCTAGCACCAGCCTTGAACCGGGGCAAGAGCCTGTGGTATAGTGATGCGAAACGCGGCACACTACGCGCCAGGAAACGATTCGTTATGGAAGTTCGTCGCAAACAGGTCATAGTGAAGGAGCCGGCCCCGGCGGCGCCCCAGGTCCGGCGCGCGCTGCGCCCGCCCGCCCCCGCCCCGGAAAAGGCGCCCCCACCACCGGCGGCCGCCGCGCCCGACGACTCGCGCCCGCTGCCCTACGACTGGGTGCTGCTCGTCGGCCTCGCCGCCATCGTCGCGATCATCGACCCCATCGTCATCGACATGCAACACCATATCGAAGTGAGCCTGGTCGTCCTGGCCGCGGGCGTCGGGCTGGTGTGGTGGGGGCTGAGGCGCGAGCGCCGGGCCGCCGTGTGGACAGGGGCGGCCATCCTCTGGGCGGGGATCGTCGCCGGGATCGCCACGCAGATCGCGCCGCTGGGCGTGGCGGCGGGCACGATCTGGGCGCCGCGCGGCGCGCTACTGGTCGCGGCCCTGCTCGGCTGGCTGCTGGTGCGCGAACTGCCCCGCGCGCTCTGGCGCGGCGTGCTGGCCCTGTCCGTGCCGACGCTGGTCATGCTGGCCTGGCTGTGGTGGACCGCGCCTGCGTTCGCCCGCGCCGCCCAGGTCTACTGGCTGGCCACCGACTCGCGCGGCAACGTATACGCCAGCGACGACACCGACGGCGTGGTCTGGCGCTTCGACAGCGACGGGCACGTGCTGGGCAAACTCTGGCCGCGCTGGGCGAAACCGCCCGGCACCCCCGGCCCCGGCTACGGCCCGGCGGGCGTCAGTTCCACCCTGCTGGAGCCGTTCGCCCGCCAGACCGCCGTGCCCATCGGTCCCATCGTGCGGCACTTCTCCTTCTGCGGCATCGCCATCGGCCCGGACGATGGCCTCTACACCGTTGACCTGGACACGCTGCAGATTCTGGACTTCGACCGCGACGGCCAGTTGCGCCACTCCTGGCCGCTGCCCGCGGGCTATGTCCCGGCGCAGGGCTGCATCGCCGCCGATAGCCGGCACCTCTACCTGGCCGACCTGCGCAGCAGCATCCACGTCTACGATTTCGCGGGCCATGAGCAAACGCAATGGCCGGTGACACAAACGCCGCACGGCCTGGCCCCCACGCCCGACGGCCGCTTGCTGGTGCTGCACGAGCGCAGCGTCTCGTTCCTCCAGCCGCCCACCGGGCAGGTGGTGGGCGAATGGACGCTGCCGCCATCGTCCGGCGTGCTGCTGGCCGCTTACCAGACCGTCACGGTGCGCCATAACGGCGAAGTGCTCATCACCGACTACAACGCCAACATGATTGTGCGCTACGCCGCCGGCGGCACACCGCTGCCGGCCTGGGGCGGGCCGGGCACCCAGCCGGGACAGTTCGCGGCGCCCGCGGGCATCGCCGAAGGGCCGCAGGGCCAGGTCTACGCCGCCGACTCCACCCACCACGCGATCCAGCGCTTCCAGGGCGACGGCCAGGTGGACCGGGTCTGGAGCGCCTCCGCCGACGATCCCATCGAAGCGGGCGAATAACAACACGGCCCCGGCGGGATTCCGCCGGGGCCGTCGCGCAGATCCGTCGATCAGGCGCTAATACTGGTCCTCGTCCTCGTCATAGGCGGGGCGCGGGCCGTGCTCGCCGCCCGCCGGTTCATAGGCGGGCCGCCGGGAGCCGCCGTGGTCGCCGTCCGCGTGTGCGCCAGCGGTGCCGTTCAGCGCGGCGGGGCTGGCCGGGCGTGCATCAAGTTCGTCTTCCCCTTCTGCGGCTTCTATCGCGGGCCGCGGGCGGGCCGGGGCCGCCACCGCATCCGGCTCATCCGATCCCGCGGACTCGGCGTGGCTGTGGCCGTCGCTAGCCGCCGGGGCACCGTCCGTCCAGTGGTCATGGTCCTCGGCGTCCCAGTCACCCGCATCGCCGGCTTCGCGCGGCAGATCCTGATCGCTGTCGGCGGTATCCTCGTCGCTGGGCGCGGCCTGCCCGGCCAGCGCCTCGGCGACCCAGGGGTGGCCGCGATCCAGCAGCAGCGTTTCCAGGCTCTGCATCTCGCCGGTGGCCGGGTGGCGGAAGGGCCGCGTGCCGCGCTGGAACAGGCCGCGGTTCACCGCGTCGTTCACCAGCGCGCGCACCTCGTACATCGGCAGCGGCAAGATAGCCGACGCCGTCAGGTGGCGGGCGATGTACGAGCGGATCATATAGGCGCTGCGCGCTTCCAACTGGGCAATCGTCGTAATAAAGCGGTTGCGTTCGTCCACCGAGAGGTCTTCCAGGCTGCTGGGCGCGCCCGCCGGGGCCGACTGCGGCGACTCGCCGGGCAGCGACACATAGTCCACGCCGTCGACCAGGCTCAGC
>CBJNAR010000040.1:0-10602 GCA_966434075.1 uncultured bacterium | reverse complement strand
CAAGCTGTTCAGGGCGACTGTAGGGCTGTGACGGGAGCGCGCCGGTCCCGGCGCGGATCGACCAGGTCTTCCATTTCCTGCGCGTGAGCGTGAACGGCACGCAAGTGACCGTGGCCCCCACCGACTCGCGGGGCCGCACCTTCGACGTACAGACATACAACTTCGGCAGCGGCGCGGCAACGGCGACGCGGACACCGACGAGCACCCGGACACCGGTGGTCACGGCGACCCGGACCCCGACCCGCACGCCCCCGCCCACCCTGACGGCGACGCCACCTCCCACCGCGGCCGGCACGGCGACGGCCACGCCGGCGGTGACCCCGCCCACCGTGCCGGCGACGGGCACCGCGGGCAGCACGCCAAGCGCGACCGCCAGTGCGACCCGCACGGCGACCCCGCCGGCAACACCCGCGGTGGTGTTCAGCGATGGATTCGAGACAGGCGATCTGGGCGCCTGGACCAGCAGCAGCGGGCTGAGCGTGCAGCGGACGCTGGTGCACACGGGCAGCTACGCGGCGCAGGCCAACACGACCAACGGCACCACGTATGCCAAGAAGACCCTGCCGAGCGAATATGGGGAAGGGTACGCCCGCCTCTACGTGGATCTAATCAGCACTAGCAGCCAGGTGAACCTGGTGCGCTATCGCACGGCCGGGGATGGCTCACTGGGCTACCTGTTTGTCAGTCCGACCGGCCAGTTAGGGTTGCGCAACGATGTGGCGGGCGTCACCCTCACCAGCGCAACCGCCCTCGGTAGTGGGTGGCACACCCTGGAGTTCCACGTGCTGATCGCCGGCGCGGCGAGCCGCACCGATGTCTGGCTGGACGGGAGCCTGGTGAGCGCGCTATCAGGCACCACGAACTTCGGCACCAGCCCGATCGGGCGGCTGCAGGTGGGTGAGGTGCAGAGCGGGCGCACCTACAATGTCATCTTCGATGATGTCGTGTTCGGAACCGAGCGCAGCGGGCCCTGAGCGGGACTTATGGTGGGGGTATTGCTCAAGGCGGCAGGGCTGAACTGATCGGCAGGAGAAACCAGGCCGCCAGCAGGAGCGTCCCCGCAACGATCGGGCGGGTCGGCGGGCGGAAAGCGCGATACTCCAGCGCCCCGAGCACCGTGCCGCCGAGCATGGCGATAAGGTTGTGGCCGGTAAGGGCGCAGGCCAGCATCAACAAGCCGCAGACGCCGATGCAGGACGCGCTGATGAGGAGACTAAATCGGAGACAGTCGCGATCCGCCTTCCAACCCGCCGGCGCGAGCGGTAGCCGCAGGTGGCAGAACACCAGCGCCCGCATCCGGACAGGGACCAGCACCCAGAGCGCCGCCAGCCCGAATGTCCCCGCGGCGAGGAGCGGGTTACGGCTCCAGTCGAGGGTGCGGAGCGTCGCGACCCCGATCCCAATCACCATCCACGGCAGGAGAAAGCCAAGAAGGAAGAGCAGAATGGCGCGGTGCCGCCGGTGCCGATAGCTCTGGAAAGCCACCCAGCGCAACGGCTCCAGCATCAGGGGCACCATCATCGCCACCACCATTAGGCCCCAGTGGAGCCATTCCTCCTGGAAGGACATGGGGTCCGGGGCGGGCATGGTGTGGCGCATATGTTCCTGGGTTCCACCGGCGGGCGCCACGATCGTGCCCCAGGCCAGGGCCACCAGCACCAGAGTCCACCACTCCGGGTGCGTCCAGAAGAATCGGCGCAGCCATTGACCGGGAGCACCCTGGCTCCTCATTTGAACGAGGCTCATCCGAAGAACAGGCTCACACGCCCGACAGTCACCGGGGCCCCTTCCCATTTGCGCACGGGCACCAGAGACACATCAATATGTTCCGGATCCCAGCCGGGTGCCGTGGAAAGCTCATGGTAGATGCCCGATATATCGAGGGTGTAGGTCAGACCCGAACCGGGGTGCTGGGCCGTGGCGCGACTGGCCTCGGCGACCCCAAACAAGTCCAGCCGCCCGGCGAACCGGTCCGGATGCTGGGTAGGATCGTCTCCCGCCGGGATGTTCACATACACATCGTAGGAATTGGCCCGGCCGCCGGCCGTCAGGTTCTCCAACTGGAGCAGGACGCGCGGTGGGGCGGCGGGCGCCGGCGCGATCGATTCGGCGGGCGCGGCAGCCTCCGCCGCGGCGGCAAGCCGCTTGCGGGCCGTGGCGTGCGCCGGGGTGGGCACGCGGATACGGGCCGGCGTATTGCCGACCTGGACACTGGTTTCCGTGGCCCCGACCAATTCGGGGGGAATGGAATCGGGCATCGTGACCTCCGTCGGGGGTACCCTGGGGGCGAGCCGCGCGGCAGGCCGCGGCACGGCCAGCGGATCGCTGACATCATCATAGGTATAATCAAGCACACTGGTTTCGACGACATCGGCGCAACGCAGGGTGACGATCTGCGCGGTGGCATCGTGGAAGGAAAAGGCGGTTCGGCTGAGCCACTGCAGACTGGCGGGGTTGTGGTGGCCGGGATCTCGCGCGAGCCAGACCGCCCAGAGACGGTCGATATTGGCATGGTGCAGCCAGAAGATAGGGTCCAGGGCCGCGGTGTCGAAGCCCCCCATCCACCCCGCCGCCCCGCCCACTGCAACGTGCATCGTGCCATGCGGGACGCGCTCCAGGCGCCCCGGCCCCGGCCCGTTGTGCGAGAAGTTGGTCGGAAATCCACCGAAGTTGTCCGCATTCGAGCCGGCAAAATCGGCCTGAGTCAGCGCGGTTTGCAAGGCCACGTCGCGCGCATCGGCGAAGGCTTGTCCGGCGTTAGAGGCAGGGTCACGCTGCGCCACATGGAGCGGGTTCGGCGTGCCGTCGGGCAGGGTGGGCGGGCGGAAGGCCTCGGGCAGTAGCCGGGCCGGTTCCGTGGCGCTGTAGTTCCAGTAGGGCAGCGCCCAGTCCTGCGGCCCGCCCAGCGTCACCACGGCCGTCGCGACAATCTGCTCAAAGAAGTGCAGATACATGCGGTGCCAGGGGAGAAAGAACCAGGACCCATGCTGGCACTGGGCCCAAAAGCGTCTGCGGCGCTGGAGAGACGGCAGCTTTTCCCCTGGGACCGCGAGCGGATCCGAAGTGCGCACGTAATCGTGGATAGCCGCCTGGAATCGCCAGCTCGTGGGATCGGCCAGCGGGCGCGTCTGCATTTCTCCAATAGCCCGTCCATACCACAACAGGGTCTCATCGCCAGGGGGCAGGTCCAACACGTTGCGGCGAATTCTAGCCATCGTATTACCTCCCGATGCTCCCTTCCGCCGGTGGATGCCGGCGCCGCTAAGCCAAGCCATTTGCGCGGGTTCGGCAATCAGTCCATCGCACTGCACCTGCGCTTGCGCCGGCGAGGGGGCGCCGGCCGGGCGCTTGGCTATCTGGCCCGGCCGGCTCCGGTCCGCGAAACGAATCTGGATTGGAACAGGACCTGACAGACGGCGGCGGTTGCGGTGCCCGCGCATGCTACAGGCACGCGCCGGAATAGTCCGGAGCGCTATACCCCCAGGGATAGGGGCCGGCCGGCTCGCGGAGAGGCACCATCACGGCGACGACTTCCGCGTAAAAGGCGGCCCACGCGTCGTGCATATCCGGGGTCCAGCGGGGTCCCAGAGCGAGCGCGAGGATCTCCAGCAGCGCCTGGCCCGCGGTGGCGTAGGCGTGCTGCGGCACCCCGCTTGTATGCGCCCGCGCGCCCAGCTCCGCCAGCAAGCGGCGGGTGGCGGTGGGGTCTTGCACGGTCGCGCTCATCACCCCGAGCGGTCCCGTCGGCGTGCCGGTGTTCGTGATCCTGGAACGTCTGCAACTGGCCCTCGACCGTGGTGGGCACGAGGGGGCGGAGCGCAGAATCGAGGGCAAACAGGCGAGTGTAAAAACCGGTACCCACGGCGTCGAGCATGGGCAGGAGTTCGAGTAGGGACCGTTCGATCAAACGGCGCTGCGCATCGGTCATGGGATCGACCCTTTCTGCGCGGAGGGCGGGGCCGCCGGAGCGGCCGTATACCGGCGCACCCGCGGGGCGGTTAGCAGCACCAGGCTCCGGCGGGCGCCCCGGCCACACCACGGGCAAAGTGGTGTCATCAGGGCCGGCAGCGGTCCCGGCAAGGGCACCAGGCCACGGGCCGCGACGCGCGCCGCCCCGCGACTCCGATCCCCACGGCGGCACACCGCGGGTAGACGCGGGGCAGGGGGCGCGGATGCGTCACCGGATCGCGGCAGCCAGGCGCGCCCGCGCCGTAGACCGGGCCGCCCCGCGTCCGGCCCTGGGCGAGTGCCGACGCGCGGATCATAGCACGGCACGATCCGAACGTCAAGGGACGCGCCACGAGCGGATTCCCCCGGAATCGGGAGTGGATTCTGCGGCATGGCGCGCCTGCCCCACGGTAGCGCGCCGCGCTTGCCCGGCCAACAAAGAAGCCCCTGCCTTGCGAGCAGAGGCTTCTTTGCACCAGAAGGAGGAGTAACCTTTATCCCGTCTTTGTCTGAGTTCTAATGTACCGCACATTTCTAACCAGGGCCTGTCTTCCGACTCAGCAGACTCAAGATGGTGTACGGGTCTTTCTTAACCCAGGCCGGCGGTTTCCTTACAACCCGGTAAGGTCCGCACGAAGCAAGCCTGATCATCTGTCCAGGCAGACGCTTCGGGGGCGGCGGGCGAGGGTATAAAGCTTGCTGAAGTCCGTTGCGGGGAGGCAGGCATGTAACAGGGCCATTAATCGCACGCAGTGGTTGCCGCACCGGCACCGGCAGCGCGCAGGAGGGACGCATGAGCACGCAGCCAGGGCCGCCGCGGCGGCAATCACCAGAGGAGCCCGCGCCGCAAGATCAGCCGCGTTCGCCGCTGCGCAACGGGCTCAACTGGGTGCTGCTTGCGGCCCTCATCATCTGGAATCTCTTCGTGTTCTGGCCGCAAGGCCAGCCGTCCTCGACTCAGATCCCCTATAGCACCTTCCTCGCGCAGATCGAGGCCGGCAACGTGCGGCAAGTCAGCATCCAGGGCGCCGCCATCAAGGGCGCGTTCGTGCAGGCCATCCCCGCGCCGGTGCCGGCGGGCACCCCCACCGCGGCGGCCACCGGACAGGCTACCCCTACCGCCCCGCCGACCTTCGCCAATTTCGAGACGACCTTCCCCGATGCGGTGGGCGATCCGCGGCTCATGCCGTTACTGGCGCAGCATAACGTCGTCGTGAACGTCTCGGCGCCGTCCACGCCCTGGTTCATCGTGCTGCTGAACAGCTTCTTCCCCATCCTGCTGCTGGTCGGGTTGATGGTCTGGATGGGGCGCCAGGCGACGCGCAGCCAGGCCGGCATCTTCAACTTTGGCCGCAGCCAGGCCCGCCGCTATACCCAGGACCGGCCCACCGTGACCTTCAACGACGTGGCCGGGGCCGATGAGGCCAAGCAAAACCTGGCCGAGGTGGTCGAGTTCCTGCTCAATCCGGAGAAGTTCCATAAGCTGGGCGCCCATATCCCACGCGGCACGCTGCTGGTCGGCCCGCCGGGCACCGGCAAGACGTTGCTGGCGCGCGCCGTCGCCGGGGAGGCCGCGGCGCCCTTCTTCAGCATCAGCGGCTCGGAGTTCGTGCAGATGTTCGTCGGCGTCGGCGCCAGCCGGGTGCGCGACCTCTTCGCGCAAGCCACACAGGCGGCCCCGGCGATCATTTTCATCGACGAGTTGGACGCCGTGGCCCGCAAGCGCGGCGCCGATTCCTTCGGCACCAACGACGAGCGCGAGCAGACCCTCAACCAGTTGCTGGTGGAGATGGACGGCTTCGACGAGCGCCAGGAGGTGATCGTGCTGGCGGCGACCAACCGGCCCGACGTGCTCGACCCGGCGCTGCTGCGCCCCGGCCGCTTCGACCGCCAGGTGGAGGTGCCCCTACCCGAGCGCCGCGGCCGCGAGGGGATCTTGCGTATCCACAGTCGCGATCTGCCGCTCGCCCCCGACGTGAGCCTGCCCGCGCTGGCGGGCCTGACGACCGGCTTCAGCGGGGCCGACCTGGAAAACCTGTGCAACGAGGCTGCGCTCAACGCCGCCCGGCGCAACGGCACCCAGGTGACGCAGACCGATTTTCTGGAGGCGCTGGACAAGGTGCGCCTGGGCGGCGTGCGGCCGCTGGCGCTCTCCGAGCGCGACCGCAGCATCACGGCCTACCATGAGGGCGGCCATACCGTGGTCGCCTGGCGCTCGCCGGGCGCCGACCCCGTGGACAAGGTGACGATCATCCCGCGCGGGCGGGCGCTGGGCGTCACGCAGCAGGTGCCGGGCGAAGACCGCTACAACTACAGCCTCGCCTATCTCACCGCGCGGCTGGCGATCATGGTCGCGGGCCGGGCGGCCGAGGAGATCGTCTTCGGCGATGTGACGACGGGCGCACAGAACGACCTGGTAGAGGCCACGCGCCTGGCACGGCAGATGGTCACGCAGTGGGGTATGGGCTCGCTGGGCCTGGCCGCGGTCGAGAGCGACGACCAGCAGGGCGGCTACGGACCGTTGCGGGGGCGGCCCTACAGTGACGCCACGGCGGCCTTGATCGACCAGGATGTGCAGCGCCTGCTGGACGATGCCCACACCCGCGCCCGCGACATCCTCACCCGGTCCCGCGCCCAGCTCGACCAGGTGGCGCAAGAACTGCTCAGCGCGGAAACCCTCTACGCCGTGGATCTGGCGCGGATCCTCGGCCCACAGCCCGCCGCCCCCGACCTGACGCCGCAGGAGTTCTCGCCCGACGCGAAGGTGGCGCAAGAAGCGCCGAGCGGCGCACCGGCCGGCGGCTGAGCGATCCACCGTGCCCCTGCCCGCCGGCACTACCGGGGCTAATATATAGATGGAGTGCTGATGCATAACCTGGATCTGTTGGTCAACATCGCTATGGCGCTGGTCGCGGCCTTTGCCGGCGGGGTCGTCGCGCGGAGGCTGGGGTTGCCGGCGCTGGTGGGCTACCTGCTCGCCGGGATGGTCATCGGCCCGTTTACGCCCGGCGTTGTCGGCGATGTCAACAGCATCAGCCAGTTGGCCGAGCTGGGCGTCATCTTCCTCATGTTTGGCGTGGGCCTCCACTTCTCCTTACGCGATCTCTGGACGGTGCGGGCCGTCGCCATCCCCGGCGCGGTGGTGCAGATCCTCCTCGTTACCGGGGTCGGCTTCGCGCTGAGCCAGGTCTGGGGCTGGAGTGCGCCGGCGGGGCTGGTGCTGGGGTTCGCCGTCTCCATCGCCAGCACCGTGGTTCTGTTGCGCAGCCTGGAGGACAGCGGCCTGTTGAACACCGTGCCCGGCAAGGTGGCGATCGGCTGGCTGGTGCTGGAGGACCTGGCGACGATCTTGATCCTGGTGCTGTTGCCGGCGCTTTTTGGTGGTGCCAATAGCGGCGGCCTGGGCGCCATCGGGCTGGCGCTGCTGAAGGCCGCCATCCTCGTGGTGCTGATGCTGGTGGTGGGGGTGCGGCTGTTGCCCTGGCTGCTGACGCGGATCGCCTTCACCCGCTCGCGCGAACTGTTCATCCTGGCCGTGGTGGCGGTAGCCGTGGGCACCGCGCTGGGATCCGCCGCCCTGTTCGGCGTGTCGCTGGCCCTGGGCGCGTTCCTGGCGGGCGTCGTGCTGGGCGAATCCTCCATCAGCCACCAGATCGGCGCGGAGGTGTTGCCGTTTCGCGATGTCTTTACTGTGGTGTTCTTCGTCTCGGTCGGGATGCTGGTCAACCCGGCCTATATAGTGAACAACGCCCTCCAGGTGCTCGCCCTGACGGTGCTGATCGTGCTCGGCAAGCCGCTGTTCACGCTGCTTATGGGGCTCGTGCTGCCCGCGTCGGGGCGGACGATCCTGGTGGCCGCGCTGGGCCGGGGCCAGATCGGTGAATTCTCCTTCATCCTGGGGCAGGCGGGCGTGGCCCTGGCAGTGCTGACGCAGGATCAGTATTCGCTGATTCTCGCCGGAGCGTTGATCTCGATTGTTGTGAACCCGTTGGTGTTCCGGCTGCTCCCGGTGGTCGAAGGGGCGCTCAAAGGGATGCCCGCCCTCTGGCGGCTCCTCGATCGCCAGGGGGCCATCGCCGCGCTGGCCCCGCCGGCCCTGGCCGATCATGTCGTGATCGTCGGCGCGGGCCGGGTGGGCGAGCACATCCTGACGGTGCTGGAGCGGCTGGGCGTGCCGCTGCTGGTGGTCGAGATCGACGCGCAACGGGCCGCCGCGTTCGACCGGCGCGGAGTGGCGACTCTGTTTGGGGATGCCGCCAATTCGGAAGTGCTGCGGCACGCGGGGCTGGAGCGGGCGCGCGTGCTGGTCGTCACCCTCCCCGATGAGGCGGCCACGGAGATGGTCGTGGCCGCCGCCCGGCATATCGCCCCGCCCCTGCCGATCGTTGCCCGCGCCGCCACGCGGTCGGGCGTGGGGCGCCTGTACACTCAGGGCGTGGACAGCGTGATCCAGCCGGAACTGGAGGGGGGCCTGGAGGTGGTGCGCCACACTTTGCTGGCGCTGGGCTTCTCCGCCGACCAGGTGCAGCCCTATACCGATGCGGTCCGCCGCGATCAGTATGACATTGAAACCTTCACGCCGCAGGAGCGGCAGGCCCTCGACCAGATGCGCAACACGGTGCGGGGCCTGGAGATCGTGTGGCGTCGGCTGGAGGAGGGCTGCCCGTTCCTGGGCCAGTCGCTCGTGGAAGCGAACGTCCGCGCCCGGACCGGCGCGTCGGTCATCGCCATCATCCGGGATCAACAGGTGCTGCCCAACCCCAAATCGGGCACCCGCTTCGAGGTGGGCGACCTGGTGGGTCTGATCGGGGACACTGCACAGATCGCGGCGCTGGATCGCCTCCTGGCCACCCCGGCGCCCGCCCCGCCCGGCGCACGACCGGAGGCGCAAGCGGAGCTCGGCGAGATCCCGGTGCAAACCTATCAGCAGCAACTGTAAGCCGGCGTGCGGCTGCCGTCGCCGTGGTTCATGGCGTGTTTGCAGCAGCGCATAGGAGGTAGACGATGGCAGATCCCCAGCACGACGGGCAGGCCGCGTTTCACCTGGACGGGCTATACTGCCCGGAGTGCGCGCGCGCCGTCGAACAGCGCCTGCGCGCCCAGCCGCACATCACCCGTGTGCACCTCGACTGGCCGCACAACCAGGTCCATGTCGGGTATCACGCCACCCTGATCTCGCAGGAGGAGATCGCGCGGATCATTGCCACCACCGGCTGCAAATGCGAACCGACCACGCCCGATCCCGCCCAGCCTGCCGCGGACCACGGGGCCGTGCCGGACCCGCAGCGAGCCCTGCAGCACCTCAAGCACGGCGTGGACGTGCAGCCGATCACGATGGGCACCAAATACGATCGCATGCAATACGAACTGCCGGTGACAGCAGCGCACGCCGGGCACCAGCCTCGCCCGGAGGCACGCAGCGATCCCCACGCCGGCCACACCGTGGTTGTTGCCCCCGCGGATGTTGCTCATCCCGACCCAGTGGCAAATCACGCAGCGCATACAGAGACCAGCCCCGACCACTCCGGGCATCCGGCGCGCATAGAGCACAGCCCGCCTGAGTCTGCCGCAGGCCCGGCGATGCATCAGGCGACACATACCGGCGCAGACACGGCGCCGGGCCACGCCGGGCATGCCGCGCCCGCGGTGGACCATACCGGCATGGATCATACCGGGCACAGCCAGGTGATGGACCATGCCGCGATGGGGCACGGCGGGATGGACCACACCGGGCACAGCGAGGCGATGGACCATGCCGCGATGGGGCACGGTGGGATGGACCATGATATGTCCGACCCCGGCATGGCCGCGGCGATGGAGATCGACATGCGCAACAAGTTCTTCATCGCGCTGCTGCTCACGATCCCCATTGTGCTCTACTCGCCGGTCGGCATGAGCCTCACCGGCCTGCAGCTCCCGACCTTCGGCCTCGACGTGAACTGGATCCTGCTGGTCTTGACCACGCCGATCGTCTTCTATTGCGGCTGGATCTTCATCGCGGGCGCCTACCATTCGCTGCGCCTGCGCACGCTCAACATGAGCGTGCTGATCGCCACCGGCGTGCTGGCCGCCTATTTAGCCAGTGTGCTGTTGACCGTCCTGGGCGCCGAGACCTTCTTTGAGGCGGCGGCCATGCTGGTGACCTTCGTGCTCTTCGGGCACTGGATGGAGATGCGCGCCCGCAAGGGCACCAACGACGCGCTGCGCGCTCTGTTCGACCTGGTGCCGCCGCAGGCGACGGTGATCCGGGACGGCGTCGAGCAGACGATCCCCAGCAGCGAGGTGCGGGTGGGCGATACGGTGCTGTTACGCCCCGGCGACAAGGTGCCGGTGGATGGTGTTGTGACCCAGGGGAGCACCACCATTGACGAATCGCTGGTCACGGGGGAGAGCGTCCCGGTTGCCAAGCGGCCGGGCGACCCCGTGGTGGCGGGGGCGATCAACCGTACGGGCAGTGTGCGCTTCGAGGCCACCAAAGTCGGCGCCGACACCGTGCTGGCGCAGATTGTCGAGCTGGTGCGGCAAGCGCAGAACTCTAAGGCGCCCGGCCAGCGGCTGGCCGACCGGGCGGCCCAGTATCTGGTGATCGTGGCCGTCGGCGCCGGGGTGCTCACCTTCCTGGCCTGGTACGGCATCGCGGGCGCCGGCTTCCTG
>CBJNAR010000039.1:0-10673 GCA_966434075.1 uncultured bacterium | reverse complement strand
AGCCATAAGCCCGCCCGGCCGTGCCGCATGTCTCGATCCACCTGAAGTGGCGTCCCCCAGCAAGATCGTTGAAACCATAGCCGAGCTTCGTGGTCGTGTACTCGCGGCGAAAGCCCTCGAGAACTGATGTCGAAGACGCGTCCGGTCGATCTCAGTTCATCGGCCATGCACTGAACCGGCCGCCCGATGCCGAGCGCGCAGTGGTGGGTGGGCCCCTGCTCGCACCAGTCGTTCATGAACTGGGCGGGCGGCAGCGCGAACTTGAGCCGCGAGTTGGTGTTGCCGATGCGCAGCACCGGGCCGGGCACCGCCTCGCCCTCAGCCACGATCAGCTTGAGCTTGCCCGCCGCCGTCTGGGTGACGGTGAGGATGGTGATCGGGCCGGTCTTGACGCGCGCCTCGACCGACACGCCGTGCCCGCGCTTGCCGTGGTACAGCGCCAACCCGCGCAAGACCGGCTTGCCTTCGGAGATGCCCATGTGGAACGGCCCGTCATGGCCCATCAGGCAGAAATCGTCCACGAAGTCCATGGCGTAGAACTCGGTATACGATCCCCCGGCGCCCAGGCGGTCCATGATCAGCATGGCGATGGCGTTCTTCGTGTCGCCTTCGCCCGAGCAGGGCACCCCCTGGCCGGTCAGCAAGGTGTTGCCGAGAATCAGCCCGGCGGCCAACCGCTCGTCTTCGTTGCCGTCGAGGCCGCGATAGTAGTAGCTCAAGGCGTCCAGGGCGAAGTCGCGGCGCAGCGTATCGAGCCCCACGGCCACCTGGGCCGACCAGCGCAAATCGTCGGGGTGCGGGGCGCGGGCCAGCGGATCGGATGGGCTGTCCTCGCTGATCTCGAACAGGTTGCGAGTGTGGTCGAGCACGGCGTCGATCTCTGCCGGGCGGGCGGCGTCCACGCGCTGCTTGAGGTCGTCCATCTCCAGGATCTCGACGTGCAGGCCCGTTTGCCCGGTGATCATCGTGAAGTCGGAGTACATATCGAGCATGCCCGGATAGGTGTGGCCGAGGAAGCCGACCCGGCCATACTGCAACGAGCGCAGCACGGCGGCGGCGGCCAGCCAGTCCCGGATCTCGGCCCAGGCGTGTGCGCCTGCCGGGCCGTCTTCTTCTCGCAGCAGCCCGCTCACCACGTTGAAATGGATGCCACAGCGCCGGAACGCGCCCGAGATCTCGGGCACGCAGCAGGCGCAGCAATTCGCCAGCCACTCGCCCGTATCGGTGTGCTCATAAGCGAGGGCGGCCACGGGCTGCAAATTGAGCACCAGCACCGGCCTGTTCGGACGCTGCACCGCCGGCAGGACCTGGGAGGACGTGGCATAGGTGCCGACGTAGCAGAGGATGATATCGACATTTTCCCGCGTGAACAGGTCGCCCGCCTCGCGCGCCGCCGGGGCCGTGTCGACCAGCCCGGCGCTGATCACCTGCGCGCCCGTCGCCGCCAGCTTCTGCTCGATCTGCCGCTGATAGCCTTCCAGGCGTTCCTTTAAGCCGGCGAACTGCGGCCAGTAGGCCGCCAGGCCGATGCCGAAGATGCCGGCGCGCACCGGCGGGGCCGCCGCTCTCTGAAACAGGTCGCTCGTCGCGCCGGAACTGGGGCTGGTGCTGATCATCGAGGACACCTCCTTCTCTGAGCATAAGGAAAACGAAAGTCCCGCTCCTCAAACATCAGCGGAAGACAACCGAAAGCGCAGTGCGACAGCGCCCATCCCGCGCCGGGCGTCAGACCAGATCGACGGCAATGCCTTGCGCGCGCATGTCCACGACGACGGACGGCGGCGCATGGGTGTCGGTGATGATGCGGTGGATCTCATGCGGCAGCGCGAAGGCGCTGAACGAGGTCATGCCGAACTTACTGGAATCGACGATCCCGACCACCATACCGCAGGCGCGCATCATCTGCTGCTTCATCTGCGCTTCTTCGATGTTGGCTTCCATCAAGCCGTCGGCGGCGTTCAGCGCGCGGGCGCCGAAAAAGCCCAGGTCGAAGCGCAGGCGCTGCACCGAGTCGTGGTTGAAGCTGCCGAGCAGGGAGCTGGAGCGGTGGCGCACGGTCCCGCCGACGACGATGGTGGTGACGTTGTCCGAGAAGGTCAGTTCGAGGGCGATATACAGGCCGTTCGTGACCACGATCAGGTCTTCGCGGTCCTTGATCAGCCGGGCGACCTGGAGCGCGGTCGTGCTGGCGTCGAGGAAGATGCGCTGGCCGGACTGCACGAAGGCCGCGGCGGCCTGGGCGATGCGCCGCTTCTCTTCGAGATGTTCTTGCTCGCGGGTGGCGAAATAGTGTTCCAGCCGGCCCCGCCCGGAGACGACGGCGCCGCCATGCACGCGGGTCAGCACGCCCTGCGCTTCCAACTGATCCAGGTCTTTGCGCACCGTGACTTCGGAAACCCCGAAGATCTGGCTTAGCTCGCTGACGGAGCTACGCTCATGCTTGCTCAAGTAGGCCAGTAGCATCTCACGCCGTTGCTCCAGCGACATTGCCGGTTCGGTCTGGGCCATCGCACTACCTCGCATGACTGCTGAATATGACCAGAGATCGGGGTACGCTGCAGGTATCATAGCAGAAAGAGCCGGGGAAATCAAGCATTCAAAACATAATCAGAATCTGTTGCCTGAGAAAGTATTGACTTTCCGGCGAAAGTGTGCTATCGTCCATGCAACGCGACCGGAGGCCCCGGAAATTGAAAGGCTTTCGGTAGTTGTCGCCTGTTACCCGGTACCGGCCGTCTGCAGCCGGGCGACAGGCCCACCGCAAGGCGGCCGGCCGGCTTGCGCGAAAGGAGCTGCTTATTACTCCACTCCCACCACCCACCTTCCCGGCGCCGGCGGCCTGCTCTCGCTTCTTGCTCCTCCACCGCCCCGGTCGCGCCGCATAGGGAACCCGGCACACGCTTAGGAAACGGATCGGCTGGTCCTACGATGAAGGAGGAAAGCATGTCTTCGCAACGTTTTGCGCGAGTCACCATCCTGATCACCGTCTTGAGCCTCTTGATGACCGCCTGTGGGGGCGAGGCCGCCACGAACACGCCGGTGGCCGCCCCGACCAACACCGCGGGCGCCGCCGCCACCACCGCGCCGAGCGGATCGGGCGCGACCGGATCCGGTAAGCAACTCAGCGGCGAACTCTCCGTCTATCTCAACCAGTATTACGACCCCAACACCGACAAGGCCACCGCCGACCTGGCCGCGGCGATCGCCAAGGAGTACGAGGCGGCGCACCCCGGCGTCAAGATCACCCTGGTTGCCAACCTGCCCACGGGCACCGATCTCGAAGCGTGGCTGGCGGGCCGCATGGCCGCCAACCAGTCGCCCGATATCATGTGGCAGCAGTTCGGCACCCGCAACCAGCGCGGCAGCACCTGGTGGGTGCCCCTCAACCCGTATTTCGATGCCCCGAACCCCTATATCGCCGCCGGCACGCCGGGCCACGACAAGTGGTCCGACTCCCTCCCCGACTATGTCGTCGCCCAGACCCGCGCCTCCGACGGCAACTGGTACCAGGTCTCGCTCGACTGGGTGGAGACCGGCCTCTATTACAACAAAGACCTCTTCAGCAAGGCCGGCGTCGACCCCAACGGGTGGAAGAGCTGGAACCAGATGGTCAGCGAGATGAAGACCGTCAAGGAGAAGACCAACACCGCGCCCCTGGGCATGTTCGTGGCCCAGCAGGGCTGGTCCAACTGGTGGTGGATGGACGATATGCTGCTCACCGCTAACTGGGCCGATAAGGCGAACGACTTCTACCTGGACAAGTACAACATCCCCGGCATCAAGTTCCGCCAGATGAGCGCCGAGGAAATGAGCAAGGCCATCCTCGAAGGGAAGCTCAACGCGACCGACCCGCGCATGGACAACTACCTGAAGATGGTCAAGGACTACATCAGCCTGCTGCCGAGCGATTACGCCGGCATCCCCAACCTGGACGAACTCGACCCGCTGTTCTACACCGGCAAGGTGGCCTCCGTCTGGACGGGGACGTGGAAGAACCAGCCCTACGTCAAGAACATCCCGTTCAGCTACGGCATCACCTACCTGCCGCCGTTCACAAAGGACGACGCGCCGGGCGGCCAGGGCACGGCCTATCGCGTGGGCGGCCCCAGCAGCGCGGGCCAGTACGGTATCGCCCAGTCGGCGGCCAAGGCGGGCAAGCTGGATCTCGCGGTGGACTTCTTGCAGTTCATCAGCGCTCCGCAGAACTTCGGCCGGCTCGCCAAGAGCTTCGGCGGCTTCATCCCGATGGTGAAAGGCACCGAAGCCGGCGCAGTCATGCAAGGCTTCAAGAAGATCGCCGACCTGCCCGAGCGCCTGTTCAACGACCCCGACAACCGCCTGACGGTCGAATCGGGCAACCAGTGGAACCAGGCCATGCAGGCCTTCTTCCTGGGCAAGGCCGATGCCGCCGCCACCAAGACGGCGCTCCAGCAGATCTGGATGGATGCCGCGAAAGCGGAGTGCGCCAAGCAGAAGTGGGAGTGGTGCCCGAAATAAGCGGCCGGACCCACCACCTTCCGCGATGAAACTGCGCCGGGGGCACCCCACCGGGTGCCCCCGGCCCGTCATTCAGTGAGGGCGAACCTATGCAAAGCGACATGCCACTGGCGAAGGCGGAGCCGCGGTGGACCCGGGTGAGCAAGGGGCGGGTGCCGATCTATATCCCCTACCTGTTCCTGATCCCGGCCTTCATTCTGCTGATCGTATTCCGCTATTTCCCGGCGCTTTCGGCGATCTATCATTCCTTCACCGACTGGAACGGGACCCAGCCCGCGAATTTTGTGGGCCTGGAGCAATACCAGGCGCTGGCACAGGACCCGGTGTTCCTGCTGTCGTTGCAGAATATCCTCATCTATACCGCGGTGCGCACGCTGCTGGTGACCGTTATGGCCCTGGTGGGGGCCGAACTGGTCTATAACCTACACAGCCACGGCTGGCGCTCGTTCTGGCGGGTGCTGTTCACCGTGCCGCTGATCATCCCGACAACCGTGGTCTTTCTGATCTGGCGCCGGGTGTTCGCCGGGGATATCGGGCTGCTCAATGAAGCTCTGAAGGTGCTGGGCCTGCAATCGCTGGCGCAACCCTGGCTGGGGCAGACGAATACCGCGCTGCCGGCCCTGATCGTGATCGGCTTTCCGCTGGTGTCCACCGTGGGCTTTCTGGTGATGCTGGCGGCGCTGGAGAACCTGCCGCCCGAAGTCAACGACGCCGCGCTGCTCGACGGTTGCGGCCCCTGGCGGCGCATTTTCTCGATCGATCTGCCGGCGATCCGCGGGCCGCTGGCCCTCATCACGATCCTCAGCATCAACGCCGGCCTGCAAGAGTTCGCCCCGATGCTGATCATCACCGGCGGCGGCGGGCCGGTCAACGCCACGCAATCGCCGGGCCTGTACCTGTATCAGCAGGCCTTCACCTACAACAAGTTTGGGTACGCCACTGCCATCGGCACGGTGCTGATGCTGATTACGCTGGCCTTTAGTGTATTTATTCTCTTCGCCCGCTACAGGAGAGCCGTCGATGTTGAAGTCTGACACCCGTGTGACCAGCGCGCCGCTCGTGGCGTCGCAGCGGCAAGAGCGGCGCTGGCGGCGCGACTGGCCCCTGAACCTGGTGCTGGCCGTGCTCGCGTTTCTGACCTATGTGCCCCTGGTCATCGTGCTGGTGGACTCGTTCAAGGACACCCGCCAGTTCTTCACCGAGTTCTGGCTGCCGGCGCTGCCGCTGCACCCCGAGAACTATCTCAAGGCGCTGCCGGTGATTTCTCGGAGTCTGCTCTACACGGTGATCTACACCGCGCCCACCACGTTTCTGGTGCTGGCGGTGTCGGCGCTGACCGGCTACGCTTTCGCGCGCTACCGCTTTCCGGGCCGCGAAGCGCTCTTCTTCGCCGTTCTGATCATTATTATGCTGCCGGGCATCCTGCTGGTGATCCCCATGTTCGTCCAGATCGTCGGGTGGGGTTGGCAGAACAGCGTTCAGTCCATCGTGTTCCCCTGGACGGCCGTGCAGATCCCCATCGGCATGTTCCTGATGCGAACCTTCTTCGAGACCATGCCGAAGGAATATTTTGAAGCGGCGCGGCTCGACGGCGCGACCGAGTTGCAGTTGTTCTACCGCATCGCGCTGCCGCTCGCGCTGCCCGCGTTCAGCACGCTGGGCATCCTGACCCTGCTGTTCGCCTGGAACGACATTATCTGGCCCCTGATCGCCATTTTCGACGCTACCCAATACCCGATCTCGATCGGCGTGCTGGCCTTCAATTCGAGCTATTCGGCGGACTACGGCACTACGTTCGCCGCCTACGTGATCGCGTCGGCGCCGCTGCTGATCTTCTTCGCCTTCACGGCGCGCCGCTTTATGGCCGGCCTGCAGGGCGGCATCAGCCTGTAACCTGAGGATGGGACCCAAACCATGACGACAGACGAATTAACGCCCGTGGCGCAGGACACGGCGGCGCCGCCCGCCGCGCCCGCGTTTTCTTCGACCGCCCAGTGGATCTGGGGCGGCGACGACCCGACCGCGCGCAACCAGTGGCGCTATTTCCGGGGCCGCTTTCCCGCTCCGGCGGGGGTCCGGCGGGCGACGCTGCTGCTGACCGCCGACTCGCGCTATGAGTGCAGCGTGAACGGCCGCTACATTGGCCGGGGCCCGGCGCGCGGCTTCCCCTTCGCCTACAGCTACGACGTGTATGACCTCACGCCCGACCTGCGCACGGGCGCGGACAATGTGATCGCTGTGCTGGTCAACCACCTGGCCGACCACACGATGAGCTACATCCCCGGCGCGGCGGGCCTGCTCTGCGAAGTGGTGCTTGAAGACGCGGCGGGGAACGAGACCCGCTATGCTTCCGGCACCGACTGGCGGACGGCGGTCTGCACCACCTTCAACAACGACGCGCCGCGTATCGCCACACAGCAGGAGTTTGAGGAGCAGTACGATGCCCGGCAGGAGATCGCCGGGTGGGACCAGCCGGCGTTTGACGACAGCGGCTGGGCGGCGGCATACGAGGTGGCCCCGGCGGGGGGTGGCCCCTGGACCGGGCTGCTGCCGCGCACCATCCCCTTCCTGAGCGAGGACATGGTGTGGCCGGCGGAGATCAAGGCGGTCGAACTGGCCCGGCCCCGGCCCGGCGTCTTCTGGACGCTCGACGTGCGCTACGAGGCCGGGGCCGAGCGCACCGGGCAGCGAGCCGCGCCGCCCGGCGAGCGCGGTCTGATCCTCTTCACCGAAGTCTTCGCCCCGCAGGAGACGACGGTGCGCATCCACAATTTCCCCAATTACGAGCCGGTGGGCATCCGTGTCAACGACCAGGTCTTCGATACCGACGACGTGCTCGGTTTCAGCGACGAGCCGATCCAGGCGACGTTGCGCGCCGGGGCGAACCTGGTGATGCTGAAGAATATGCTGACGCCTAGCTGGTTCTTCGAGACCGACGTGCCGCTGAGTTTCTCGGCGGACCGCTTTGTGCCGGGCGCGGCCTGGGTGCTCATCGCGCCGCTGAACGAACTGAACGGCGAACTGCAGCGCTTCTGGTCGGTGGCCGCGCTGGATGATCTGCCCGCGGCGGGCACGCGGCAGGGGATCCCGGCGACCGCGAACAAGCTCGACATCTTCGCCCTGACCGCCACGCAGCGATTCTTCGCCGTTGAGGGCGGCTTCTGCTCTTACGACATCACGCGGGCCACGCCCCGCCCGCCCCTGCCCGGCGCGCGCCCGGCTCCCGCCGGGCAGCCCGAGGCGGTGCTGCACGATAACGGCGACTGGACGACGATCAACCCGCAGCCCGACGGCGACACGCACCTGATCGTCGATTTCGGGCGCGAGATCATCGGCTATGTGGAGCTGGAGATCGACGCCCCGGCAGACGCGCTGATCGACGCCAACTTCTTCGAGGGCATCGACGACACCGGCATCTTCTGGACCTGGAACCTGCGCAACAGCTTCCGCTACACCTGTCGCGAGGGGTGGCAGCGGTTCACGTCGCACCAGCGGCGCGGCTTCCGCTACGGCGCGTTCACCTTTCGCAACTTGCAGCGGCCCCTGAAGATCCGCTACATCGGCACCCACCTGGCGACCTACCCGGTCGCCGCCCGCGGCCACTTCGCGGCGTCGGATGAAACCCTGACCAAAATCTGGGAGGTGGCGGCCTACACGGTCCAGCTTTGCATGCTCGATACCTATGTGGACTGTCCGGCCTACGAGCAGGTCTACTGGGTGGGCGACGCGCGCAACAGCGCCCTGGTCAACGCGGTGGCCTTCGGCGCGTTCGACCTGACCGACCGCTGCGTGCGCCTCACCGGCCAGTCGCTGTCCGACGAGCTACGCGCCGTCAAGCCGCCGCACTTGCAGGCGATGCGCACGCACATCACCACGTCGCATGTGGTAAGCAGTTGGTTTGACGAGATCCCGATGTGGACCTTCCTCTGGGTCTGGATGGCCTGGGAGAACTACCAGCACACGGGCGACCGCGCCGCCCTGGCCGCCTATTATGCGGACGTGCGCGAGTGCCTGGCCCGCTGCGCCGGCTTCCTGACCGAGCGCGACCTGCTCGACATCCCCGATGTCTGGAACCTGGTGGACTGGGCGGCACAGGACCTGGAGCGCGACGGCGAGGTGATCAGCAACACCGTGCTGATGGCCCAGGCGCTCGATTACGCGGCGCGCATGGCCGAAGTGCTGGACAGTCCCGATGCGGCCCGCGCCCATGAGCAACTGGCCGCGCACCTGCGCACCGCCGTCAATACCTACGGCTGGTCCGAGCAGCACCAGGGCTATGTCGATACCGTGCGCGACCAGCCCGCGTACGAGCGCTACCTGCAGCGGTGCCGGGAGCGGGGCATTGAACCCGAGACGTTCGAGGACTTCCAGCGCAAGCAGCGCGTGAGCGAGCCGACCAACACGCTGGTCTTGCAGTGCGACACCGTGCCGGCGGAACGGCGGGAAGCGGTGCTGCGCTTCGTGCTCGCGGCCAAGCAAGGCCAGTTCATCGGCAGCAGTCCCTGGCGCGCCCGATTCGGCAACCCGGACGAGGTCGTGCCCGTGGGCAGCCCCTGGTTCCTGTTCTTCACCCTGGAAACGCTGTTCAAGGAAGGCTACGCGGATGACGCGCTGAACATCCTGCGTGAGCAGTGGAACCGGATGCTGGAGAAGGGGGCGACCACCTTCTGGGAGACCTTCCCCGGCTTCATCGGCACCGGCCACTGGAGCCGCAGCCTGTGCCACGGCTGGTCGGCGGCCCCGGCCTACTTCCTCTCCACTCAGGTGCTCGGCGTCACGCCCGCCGCGCCCGGCTACGCCCGCATCCGCATCGCCCCGCAGCCGTTCCACCTGCGCTGGGCACGCGGCACGGTGCCGACGCCGCGCGGCCCGGTCTTCGTCTCCTGGCGCCTGGACGATGCCGGCCAGATGGCAATCGAATATCACGCCCCGGAGGGATGCGAGGTTGAGCTAATCCACCCGTAGGCGCGGCGACCCTCGCTACAGGTTCCCGGCGGCGGGGCTATTGCTGCGCCGCCGGGGAGGGCGCCAACCGGCGCAGCAATTCGACCTGGCCGACATGGGTGGCCTCATGCTCGATGATGTGCCAGATGATCCAGTCGATGGTATAGAGCGTGCTGCGCCGTTCCTGGCCCGGTGGCGGTTCGGACTCGCCGACCAGCCGGGCCAGGTCGGCATCGGTGAAGTCGCGCAAGACCGCCAGGGTGCGGGCGCGGGTCGCCGCCAGTTGGTCGAGGTAAGCCGCCAGGGGCCGCCCCTGCACCTGGGGCACGCCCACGCGGATCGGCATCGCCTCGGCCCAGTTGCCGGGGTAGGCATCGGAGGCGGCGCCGAAAATGTCTTCATGGATCCAGGACCATTCGACGCCATCCAGGTGCAGCAAAAGCGTGCCGATGGATTCGGTCTGCTCGTCCGGGTGCCAATCGAGTTGCGCGAGGGTCAGCCCCTCCAGTTCATGCAATAAATCCGCGCGGACCTCGGTCATCTGGGCCACGTAGCGCCCGATTTGCGGGCTATAGCCGGGCACGGGGTCGCAGGTGACGATGCGCGGGTGCGCGGCGGTGGGTTGGGAATCCATGCGTTTTCTTCTCTCCTCTCCTATTCCGGTAGCGTGGGCGACAACAACCCGCAAGGGGTGTGCCATGCGCCAAGCGATGCCGCGTATTGTAGGGTCCTGCCCGGCAACGTCCGGGACTTTGGCGCGGTGCGGGCCGCCTGGGTCGGGTGCGCGCCGCAAGCGGGCGGGGCGTTCACCGGGGTTTCCCGTATAGTTGCTGCGGTGTGGTCGTCCACTGCGCCGCGGCTGCGAAGGAGCGCACATGAGCCAGACAGAACCCACCCCCGCTGCGGAGCGGCACTTCGACACATCCAGCAGCAACGCGCTGGCCGACGAGTACGGAATCGGCGCCGGCGGGACGCGCGACCTGACGGACCTGCCGATCGTGGCCGCGCCGACGATGAGCGACGAGAATTTCGCCGCCGAACTCCAGCGCCGCCACAGCCCGGCCGTGCCGGACGCCGGCCCGCTGTACACCACCTGCCGGGACTTCGGCGTCAACCCCGCCGTCGCCCTCGGCTTCTTCGCTAAAGAATCGACCTTCGGCACCGACCCGAACGGCCTCGCCAAGCCAACGCTCAACTGGGGCAACCTGGCGCCGGCCACCGACCCGCGGGGC
>CBJNAR010000038.1:0-10776 GCA_966434075.1 uncultured bacterium | reverse complement strand
CGGCCGACACGGTCACGGTCAACGGGACCCAGGGCGACGACACATACGGCGCGACCGGTGACGCCGGCGGGATCA
Organism: uncultured bacterium; assembly: GCA_966434075.1. Lineage (GTDB taxonomy): Bacteria > Chloroflexota > Chloroflexia > QHBQ01 > JAICKM01 > JAICKM01. The sequence goes on along the minus strand of CBJNAR010000038.1, from coordinate 10,701 downwards.
TCGTCTCGGGGCTGCCGGCCACGGTCGCGATCGTCAACCAGGAGCCGGCCAATGATCGGCTGACGCTCAATGCCCTGGGCGGGGCGGACCAGGTTGATGCCACCGCGCTGCAAGCCGGCGCCATCGCGCTGAGCATCAATGGCGGCGCGGGCGACGACGTGTTGCGGGGCAGCCAGGGGGCCGACGTGGTCAGCGGCGGGACCGGCGCGGACCTGGTGCTGCTCGGCGCCGGCGCCGACACCTTCGTCTGGAACCCCGGCGACGCCAGCGACACGGTCGAGGGCCAGGCGGGCAGCGATACCCTGATCTTCAACGGCGCCAACATCAGCGAAAACATCGCCGTGGCGGCCAACGGGACGCGCGTGCGCCTCACCCGCGATATCGCCACGGTGACACTGGATCTGGACGGCATCGAGGCGCTGACCCTCACCGCCCGCGGCGGCAGCGACACCCTCACGGTCAATGACCTATCCGGCACCGACCTGACGGCGGTCACCACCGACCTGGCCGCGTTCGGCGGCGGCGGCGACGGGGCGGCCGATACGGTGATCGTCACCGGCACCACCGGCGATGACTCCATCGGGGTGAGCGGGGACGCGAACGGCACCGTGGTGCTGGGCCTGGCCGCGCGCGTGAACATCACCGGTGCGGAGGCGGCCAACGACCGGCTCAGCGTCAACCTCCTGGCGGGCAACGACGTGCTGGACGGCTCGGGCCTGGCCCTGGGCGCGATCCAACTCGTGGCGGACGGCGGGATCGGCGACGACGTGCTGATCGGCGGCGCGGGGAATGATTCCCTGTTCGGCGGTGCGGGCGACGACGTGCTGATCGGCGGCCCGGGCCTCGACCTGTTGGACGGCGGGCCGGGCGATAACATCATCATCCCCGATTAGGGGTTGATCGCCCGGTGGTAGCCGGCGTGCTGGCCGGGGCGCGGAGAGATCCGCGCCCCGGCGGGCGCCGGCAAAGCAATCTCCTGCGGGGACGCGGCGTGCCGGCTCCTCGCAGGAGATTGCGACTCTGGCGCATGAGATTAGCGGGCGGCACCCTGATGTTGTCGGGTCCGGCGGGCCGCTATTGGCTGCGGCCACCGTGCCGGCCTTGCGCCGCGTGCGGCCCCGCCGCATCTCGCGCGGGCCACCGCCCCATGGCCTGTCCCAAAAGCCGTGCCCCAAGCAACGTCCGGAACAGGAGCCCGCCCCTGGACGTTCTCTAATAAAGATGCCGGCCGGCGAGAGGCCGGCTTGGGGGGAGATGCTGATGCAGGCCGCAACCGACGAGGCCCTGCTGGACAGGTTACAACGGGGGGCGTTCGACTATCTCTGGCAAGAAGCCAACCCGCGCACTGGGCTGGTCGCCGACAGCACCTGGGCCAACGCGCCGGCCACGATCGCCGCCGTCGGCTTTGCGCTGGCGGCGTATCCGGTGGGCGTCGAGCGCGGCTTCGTTACACGGGCCGCGGCGGTGGAACGGACGCTGGCGACCCTGCGCTTCTTTGTCAATGCTCCGCAGGGGCCGCAGCCCGATGCCACCGGCTACCAGGGGTTCTACTATCACTTTCTCGATCTGCAGACCGGCCGGCGCGCGGGCCAGTGCGAGCTCTCCACCATCGACACGGCCTGCCTGCTGGCGGGCGCGCTGGTCGCGGGAGCTTATTTCGATCAGAGGACGGATGCCGAACGCGAGATCGGCACCCTGGCCACTGCGCTCTACCAGCGCGCCAACTGGACCTGGGCCCGAAACGGCGAGTCGACGGTCACACATGGCTGGACCCCGGAGAAAGGCTTCATCCCTTATCGCTGGAGCGGCTACAGCGAGGCGCTGTTTCTCTACGTGCTCGGCCTCGGCTCGCCCACGCACCCGTTGCCGGCCACGAGCTACTCCGCCTGGACGGCGACCTATGAGTGGCGCACGATCTACGACTGCGAACTGGTCCCCGCCGGGCCGCTGTTCATCCACCAGTTCTCCCACCTGTTCCTCGACTTGCGCGGCATCGCCGACGCCTTCATGGCCGCCAAAGGGATCGACTACTTCGAGAATAGCCGGCGAGCCACCTACGTCCAGCAGGAGTACGCGATCCGCAATCCTCGGGGGTTTGTGGGCTACGGGGACAGGCTCTGGGGGATCACGGCGTGCGAAGGGCCGGGACCGGCGACCCGGCAGATCGCCGACCGGCAGCGGGAGTTCTGGGGCTACCTGGCGCGCGGGGTGCCGGACGGCCCCGACGACGGCACGCTCTCGCCCTGGGTCGTGATCACCGCGCTGCCGTTTGCGGCGGAGATTGTGCTGCCCACGATTGCCCATATCCAGGCCACCTACCCGCAATTGGTAGGCAAGTATGGCTTCACCTGCACGCTTAATCCGACCTTCGTGGACGAGGCGGGCCGGCAGCGGGGCTGGTTCTCGCAGCACTATTACGGCCTGAACGAGGGGCCGATTGTCCTGATGATCGAGAATTACCGCTCGGCGTTGATCTGGCGGGTGCTGCGCCAATGCCCCCCGATCGTGGCCGGGCTGCGGCGGGCCGGCTTCCACGGGGGTTGGTTAGCGCCAGGGGCCGCCGGGGACCGGAATCCCGACCAAGAATCTTGAAAACGACGGTGCGGGCGCGGCACAGTCCGCCTGCAGACGCTGCTCACGTGCCGGTACATGCCGCAGGGAGGCGTTACCCCTGGATGGGACTAGGGATGGGGCTGAACGGTGAATTTGCGGAGAACAGAAGGGGGGGCGAAATAGGATGGGCGAGCCGGTGCGTGCTGAGGAAAGGGTCCAGCAATACGAAGACTATGTACGGAGTCCGCTCGGCTGGCTGCGCGACGAATTGATCCGCCACCACCTGGCCGCGCACTTAGGCCCGCCGCCGTTGCGGGTGCTGGATGCCGGGTGCGGCCTGGGCGCACTGGGGCTGGCGCTCGCCCGCGCGGGACATGAGGTGGTGTTTGTAGACGCGGCCCCGGCGATGATCGACCGGGTACGCCAGGCCGCGCGTGCCGAAGCGGCGGGAGTGCAGCAGCGCATTGGCTTCGTGGTGGCCGACCTGCACGTCCTGCCGGCGACCGTCACGGCGCAACCCTACGACGTGATTCTGTGTCACAGCGTCCTGGAGTTCAGCCCGCAGCCTGCGCGCCTGCTGGCGCAGTTGGTGCGCCTCCTGGCTCCGGGCGGCGGGTTGTCCCTGCTGGTCGCGAACCGCGCGAGTGACCCGCTCAAAACCGCGATTACGATGCAGAATCTGCTCCAAGCGCGCAAATTGCTGGATGCCCGCTTCCAGGCGAGCATGTTCGGGCAAAAACGCAACTTCGCGCCGGGCGAACTGGCCGACCTGTGTACGAACGCGGGCCTGACCACCCGCTCCACCCGCCCGATCCGGGTCATCGCGGATCTGCTGCCGCGCACCCTCCTCGACGACGCAGCGCAACGCGAGACCCTGCTGGCCCTGGAAATCGCCCTCAGCGAGCAGCCGGAATATCAGCAGATTGGCCGCATGATCTGGCTGTGGGGCACGAGCTAGGCGGGATCGCGCCTGACGGTGACCTGGCCGATCCCGCCGCCGGCCCAAGCATAACGTGAGCAGGCCCGGCGGGGATGCGGGGATCGGCCAGCCCTGCGACTGCGTGGGATGCGGGAAAGCGGCCTCCGCCTCGTGACGGGGCGGTCTTGGGTAGAGGTGTCCCGCCACGGACCAGACCGGGCACAGCGAGGGCCGCGCACCCAGGAACGAGATCCAACCTTAGCGGCGGTGGCTCATCTGTAACTGGGGGCCTGAACGGATAGAATTAAGGGATATGTGTACCCAGATTGGCACGTCCTTTGCATAAACCAGCCGAGCCCGATGCACATTCCCTGCCGAGGAGGGCCAAAAGGCTGAAATATCGCGCCCGGCTTAAAGCACCCAAGGGGGATTTACAGTCTATTCAGCTGGGTCGCGCACTATACCATGAGCACGCCACGCATGACAAAGCGGGCGGCCAGCGCTCCCCGCCCCTCCCCTTCCCGTTGCGATCCTCACCGGCGCTCCAATTGGCACAGCTCTCCTTGGCTATCCTACTCCCGACCCGCTGGGTGGCCTCCGGTCCGCAGGAGGCGCCGCCGGTCGCGCCGGCGGCGCCGGGCGGGCGGCGTGCGCAGCTTCCTGACTGCGGCATAACCTTGCTACGACGGTGGGGTCCCCTATGCCGCCGACTCGTCTAGGCCATAAGTGACCGCGTCGTCCAGGCTCATGGTCCGGCCCTGCCCCCACAACTGTGCGGCGCGCGCGTCCAGCACCGCGGCGCGGGCCACCGCCTGGTAGCGATCCCACTCCTGCTGATCGGGGCGGGCCAGGTGGAAGCCCGTGGCGTCGAGCAGTGCGGCGGCGGCGCCGAACAGGCGGATCGCGCGCTCTGGATGACGGGCCGCTGCCACCGCGGCCAGCCCGGCCAGGCACTCCGCGATCCCTGGCCGGTCATCCCAGCCGCTGTACAACTCCAGGCTCTGCCGGAATCGCGCCGCCGCCGCCGCCGCATCCCCCATGTGGAGGGCCACATAGCCGAGGTTATGCAGGGCATTGGCCGTCAACGGCTTGTCGCCCTGTTCCTGGCAGAGCGCCAGGCCCTCTGTGTAAAGCGCGCCGGCCGCGTCATAGTGGCCTTCGCTCCGCGCGATCTCCCCCAGCGTGTCCAGCGACATCGCCAGGGCGTAGCGATCGCCCATCGCCCGCCGGATGGCCGCACTCTCCGCAGCGAACGCGCGCGCCGCAGCAAAACCGCCCTCCAGCAGGGCCAGTTTGCCCAGGCTGTTGAGGGCGCTGGCGATCCCGGCCTGGTCCCCCTCCGCCCGCCAAAGCGCCAGGCTCTCTTCATGCAGGGCGCGGGCCGCCCCGTACTCCCCCAGCGCGCGCTTCACGATCCCCACGCTCGTCAGCGCGCGGGCGAGGGCGGAAGCGGGGCCGACGGCCCGCCGCAATTGCAGGCTCTGCTCATACGGCCCGCGCGCCGCTGCAAAGTCGCCTCGATAGAGTTCCATCCGCCCGAGCGCGGCATAAGCGCGCGCGCGCACCGCCAGGGGCACGGTCGGGTCATCGACGGCCAGGGCGGCTTGCAACCGGGCGCGTCCTTCGCTCATATAGCCCCGCAGTTCCCAGAACTGTCCCAGGGCCGCCGCCAGGCGCAGGCCGAAGGCAGCGCGCTCCGGGGCTTGCCGGCTCCAATCCAGGGCGGCGCGCAGATTGGCGTGTTCCTGCTCCAGACGGGCGAGCCAGGGGGCTTGCTCCGGTCCCTTCAACCATTCATCGGCCCGCTCGGCCAGCTCCAGGTAATAGCCGGCGTGCCGCTCCTCCACCGCCGCCGCTTCTCCACCGGCCTCCAACTGTGTGCGGGCGTACTCGCGGATGGTTTCCAGCATCCCCAGGCGGGGCGCCTCCGCCCCACCCTCGTACCGGAGCAGGTTTTGGGCGATCAGTACGTCGAGTTGGGCGGCCAACGCACCGGTGGTGCCCGCGCCCACCACGCGCTCCACCGCCTGCCAGTCGCCGCCGCCGACAAAAACCGCCAGGTACCGGAAAAGCCGGCGGGTGGAGTCGTCCAGTAGCTCATAGCTCCACTCGATGGCGCCGCGCAACGTTTGCTGGCGGGGGCTGCGATCCACGGGCCCCTCCGTGAGCAGCGCCAGGCGATGTCCAAGCTGCACGTGCATCTCCGCCACCGGCAGCGTGCGCACCCGCGCCGCCGCCAGTTCAATGGCCAGCGGTAGGCCATCGAGCCGCACGCAGATCTCGGCCACCGCGCGCACATTCCCCCCGCTGACCCGAAAGCCCGGCTCGGCGGCCCTGGCACGCTCCACAAAGAGGTGCACCGCCTCATAGCGTGTGAACTGGTTCAGCGGCGGCAGGTGGGCCGGATCGGGAAGCGACAGGGGGGGCACCGGCAATTCGTTCTCGCCGTAGATCCGCAAGAGGGTGCGGCTGGTCAGCAGCATTTTGATCTGCGGCCCGGTTTCCAACAGCTCGGCAATCTGCGGCGCTGCCGCCACCACCTGCTCCAGATTGTCGAGCACGATCAGGATCTGCCGGGGCCGCAGGTGCTCCTTGACGACCCGCAGCAACGACTGATCGTTCCTTTCGCGCAGATCGAGCGCGGCGGCCACGGCGGGGACCAGCAGGGTCGGGTCGCGGATCGGCGCCAGGGGGACGAAGAACACGCCGTCGGCAAAGTCCGCCACCAGCGCCCCGGCCACCTGGAGCGCCGTGCGCGTCTTGCCGATGCCCGGCGGCCCGGTGAGCGTCAACAGACGCACCGCCGGGCTGCGCAGCAAGCGGCCGGCCTGGTCCACCGTCTGTTCGCGCCCGATAAAGGCGGTCGGCGGGGCCGGCAGATTGCTGGGCCGGCGGTACAGCACGCGCCAGGGCGCCAGCGCCTCCGTATCCGGCAGCGCCCGCCCGCGGTGCGGCGGCAGGTCCGCGCGGGCAAAATCGGCGAAGGCCGTCCGCTCATCCAGGGGGATCGCGAATTGCTCGGCCAGCAACTCGGCGACCTGCGGCGACGGCTTGCGCTCGCCGTCCTCGATTTTCACAAGCGTCACCGCGGCGCAGCCGATGCGCTCGGCCAGTTCCCTCCGGCTCAGCCCGCGTGCTTGCCGCTGCTGCTTCAGCCAGGTTCCAAATGCCGTTCCGTGACTGGTGTGCCGCACTACTTTATCCCACCTTCGCTGATCGCTCCCTTTTTCTAACGGCGCGGCCGCCGCAAAAGTAGCGGCAAGGCGTCCGTGCCCCAATCCGGGCCTGGTATAAAAAACGGTATAAACCGGACCGGCAAGACGGCCGCGCCGTGCGCTATACTGACTGTAGGGGTAGCGGGCCGGTTGCCGGTTGCGCGTTACCCGGCTATGGCGCGGTTCTGTATGGGGGCGTGGTCCCGGCGATCGCGTGTGCTCCCGATCGCCATATCAAGATCAGGAAAGGAAAGGCACCATGTTCCTCCGAGTCGCGGCTCCGGCGCAGGGGCGTCCGGTTCACCTGCTCACGGCGCTGGTTATGCTGATTGGCCTGGCACTGGGGCCGTGGGCCGCCAACCACGCAAGTACCCGACCAGATGCCCGTTCACTACCCAACCTGGCGCAGCTGCCGCTGGCCTTCGAGGCCAACGCCGGTCAGGCCGACCCCGCCATCCGCTTTACCGTGCGCGCGCCCGGTGGCGCCTTCGGTTTCGCGCCCACTTCCGTCCAATTGACCCTGACCCCGCGCATCGCCGATCGCAGCACCACGCCTGCGGAGTACACCGTGCGCCTCAGCTTCGTCGGCGCCGATCCGACGACGCGGATCGACAGCGGCGCCCTCTTGCCCGGCCGAGTCAACTACCTACTGGGCAGCGACCCGGCCGCCTGGAAGACGGACCTGCCGACCTACGGTGACGTCCACTACACGGCACTCTACCCCGGCGTGGATCTGACCTACACCGGCACCGAGGGGCGGCTGAAAGGAACGTACACCCTCGCCCCCGGCACCGATCCAACCCGGATCCGCTGGCGCTACAGCGGCGCGGAGGCGCTCACACTCGACGCCGCGGGCAATCTGCAAATCACGGCGGCCGGCGGCGCGTGCGACGGCGCGATCGTGACCGAGGCGCGCCCGCGGGCCTGGCAGGAGATCGCCGGCCGGCGCGTAGCTGTGCCCGCGCGCTATGATCTCGCTGCCGACGGCACGGTCGGCTTTGCCCTTGGCGCTTATGACCGGAACGCCGCCCTGACTGTCGATCCCTACCTGAGCTACGCGACTTATTTTGGTGGGATCATCGCGGACCTGCCGCAGAGTCTCGCGCGCGGGCCGGATGGCAGCATCTACATCACCGGCTACACCGCGTCCAGCAACTTCCCGGTCGTCAACGCCTACCAGCCGACCTACCAGGGCCAGAACGACGCCTTCGTCGCCCGGTTCACCGCCGACGGCACCCCGATCTATTCCACCTATCTCGGCGGGAACTACCTCGACGCCGCGACGGGCATCGCTGTCGACAGCGCCGGCAACATCTACGTCACCGGCTGGACCGGCTCGACCAACTTCCCGACGGCCAACGCCTTCCAACCCACCTACGCGGGCAACTGGGATGTGTTTGTCACCAAGCTGAACCCCAGCGGCAACGCGCTGGTCTTCTCGACCTTTCTGGGGGGCAGCGCCCAGGAAAACTACCAGTCCACCGGCGACATCGCCGTGGACTCGGCGGGGAACGTCTACGTCGATGGGGATACGCAGTCCACCAACTTCCCCACGCACAATGCCTACCAGCCGCAGCACTCCAATCCCGGCAGCACGGACCTGTTCGTCACCAAGTTCGACCCGACCGGCCAGGCTCTGGTTTATTCGACCTACCTGGGGGGCAGCAACGGCGGCGAGTACTCGCATGGGATCGCGACCGATGCCGCCGGCAACACCTACGTGACCGGGGAAACCACGGCCACGAACTATCCTACGCGCAACGCGTATCAACCAGCCTGCGCTCCAAGCTTCGCCGGCTGCTGGGACGTCGTGCTGACCAAGTTCAATCCCTCCGGCTCGGCGCTGGTCTATTCCACCTATCTGGGCGGCAACGACCAGGAATATGTGGACAGGCCCTATGATGTGGCCGTGGACCCGACCGGCAACGCCTATATCACGGGCTTCACCGGCTCCCCCAATTTCCCCGTGCTCAACGCCTACCAGGTCGCCTATGGGGGCCAGGTCGACGTGTTCGTCAGCGCATTCAGCACCGCCGGGAGCCTGCTCTATTCGACTTTCCTGGGCGGCAACAACGCGGATGTCGGCGGGGCGCTGGCCCTGGACCCATCGGGCAGCTTCTACGTCGGCGGTCAGACCCTGTCGCGCAACTTCCCGCTGCTCGATCCGATCCAGGCGACCCTGCGCGGATTCGAAGACGGGTTTGTGACCAAGTTCAATGCCGGGGGGCAGACGCTCGGCTACTCGACCTACCTGGGCGGCAGCAACAACCGCGAGGAGTATGGCGTGGTCGGCATCGCCACGGACGGTGCGGGCGGCGTAACCCTGGTCAGTAGCTCCTCGGCCACCGATTTCCCGGTGGTCAATGCCTACCAGCCGAACAACGCGGGCAGCTACGACGTGATCATCGCCCAGATCCAGGAAGGGACCCCGCCGACGGCGACGGGCACGCCGCCAACCCCCACGGCGACCCCGACCGGCAGCCCCACCCCGCTGCCGCCGAGCCTCCTCTACTCGACCTACTACGGCGCGTGGGAGCGCGATTCGATCCAGGACATCGGTAGGGACGCCGCGGGGAACATCTATGTGATGGGCACCACCTTCCAGCAGGACATTGACTACGGCGACATTTACGTCGCCAAGTTCTCCCCCGACGGCCAAACGCGCCTGTACCAGACCATCCTGGGCGGCACGCGCATCGACTATGGCTACGGGCTGAGCGTCGACGCGGCAGGCAACGCGACGGCGGTGGGCATCGCGACCTCGTTTGACTACCCCGTGGTGAATGCCATCCAGCCCAACCATGCCCTGGGCATCTATGACGGGGTCGTAACCAAGCTCAATTCCAGTGGGAGCATCATCTTCTCGACCTATCTGGGTGGGAGCGGCACTGATTACGCCCAGCGCGTCGCCACCGACGCGACGGGCAACGTCTACATCGTCGGTAACACCAGCTCCACCAACTTCCCGACCACGGCAGGCGTCTTCCAGCCGTCCAATCGGGGCGGCGTCGATGGGTACATCACCAAGATCACCGCCAACGGCTCGGCGATTGCCTGGTCCACCTACTTAGGCGGGGTGTACGTCGACGAGATTCACGACATCGCCCTGGATGGGACGGGCAGCCTCTACCTGACCGGGTTTACCGCGTCCCCGGACTATCCGCTGTTGAACGCCTTCCAGCGCACCTACTTCGACGGCGAAGCCTTCGTCACCAAGATGAACCCGCAGGGCACGGCGCTCGTCTACTCCACCTACCTGGGGGGCAATAATCCCCCGGGGCCGGGCGAGGACAACGGCCAGGGCATCGTCGTGGACGCGACGGGGGCGGCCTATGTCACCGGCTACACCCAATCGCCCAACTTCCCCGTCACTGCCGGGGCGTTCCAGACCGTCTTCCGGGGCTACTACGACGCCTTTGTGACTAAGTTCACCCCGGCCGGCAACGCGGTCGTCTACTCGACTTTTGTCGGCGGCACGGTCAACCCGCCGGAGGGCGACGACGAAGCTTTCGACATCGCCGTAGACGGGGTCGGTCAGGCCCACATCACAGGCAAGACCAACTCCCCCGACTTCCCCGTCGTGCGTGCGGTCCAGCCGATGAAGGCGGACGTGTACGATGGGTTCGTGACCAAGCTGAACGCCAGTGGTTCCGACCTCGTGTACTCGACGTTCCTGGGCGGGCACTACGATCCGCCGGACGCCACCGGGGAGGAAGCGGGCGAGGCTATCCTGATCGATGGCGCGGGGAACGCGGTGATCGGGGGGGGCACCGGCTCGTTCGACTTCCCCATCGCCAACGCCTACCAGCCGCAGAACGCGGGGGAGAGCGACGGGTTTATCAGCAAGCTCTCAGGCAGCAACCCCCTGCCCACTAGCACGCCCACAGCCGTTGTCGCGCGCACGGCCACTGCTACCGCGCCGCCCGCCGGCACCCCGCGCCCGGCGACGCCCTCGGCCACGGTGCCCGCCGCGCCCCCGACCCGCCCCCCCCCGGCGAGCGCCCCGCCGGCGGA
>CBJNAR010000037.1:0-10845 GCA_966434075.1 uncultured bacterium | reverse complement strand
ATCAACGGCGGGATCGCCCGGTGCGGCCTTGCGCGACCACTCGCCCAGGTCCACGCCGTTCGGCACGACCTGGACGCGCAGGGCCGGGTCCAGCCGTTCCAGCGCCTCCTGGTCGGCGGCGGAAACGGCGGTGACGGCATCCGCGGCCCGGCAGGCGGCGCGCTCATAGGTTCGCAGGCGCCGCCATTGGATCAGCGAATAGGCGGCCCCGGCGGCGGCGCGCGGCTGGTAGGCGTGGCGCAGGTCGCCCAGGAACGCCCGTTGCTGCAAGACATACTCGGCGTTGTGCTCGTCCAGCAGCCAGCGTGGGCGCGCTCCCGCCGGGCAGCCGGCATCGAGCAGGCGCGCATAGGGCGCCATCTCGATGCCCTCGGTGATGACCCAGTCGTAGGGGGTGCTTTGCAGCAGGGTGCGCAGGGCCGCGGCCAGCGCGGGCGACGCCAGGCGGTGGGCCATATCGGGTTGCGCCGTCAGCAGCAGGGTCCGCAGCCGGTCCTGCACGCTGCGCTGGGGCGCGGGAACCAGGGTCAGGCCGGCCAGCCGGTCGGCGCCGGGCAGCGCCGGGCCCGCCCCGGCGCCCCAGGTGCCGGGCGCGTGGCCTGCGGGCGCGAACGTCAGCAGATCCACCGCGTGGCGCCGGCTTAAGCCCGCGATCAGGTGGCTGTTGCGGATGGCGGCGCCCTGCGTGGGCGGAAACGGGAGTTGCGGGGTAAGAAAGAGCAGGCGCACGCCGGTTATGACCCCATCCGGCGCGCCGTCGCCTCGGCGCTAACCCTCACGGGCGAAAGCCGCCAGGACTTCATCCTGGCGCCCATGCATGCGGGCGCGCTCCGCCGGATCGTGATCGTCGTAGCCCAGCAAGTGCAGCAATCCGTGGACCAGCAGCACATCGACCTCGGAGGCGGGGCTGTGGCCGTAATCGCTCGCCTGCAACGCGGCGGTGTCATAGGAGATCACCACGTCGCCCAGGTAGGTGGGCCAGCCCGGCGGCGTCACGAACGCCACGGCCGATGCCTGCGCGGTTTCGCTGTCGGCCCCTTCGGAGCCGTCCTCGTCATCCAGCGGCAGGTCGGAGCCGCTCTGTTCCACATCGCCCTCGAAGCCCTCGGTCACATATTCGGTGGCCGAGACCGTCTCTTCCTCCACGCCCTCGCCCGCCTCCCCGGCGTCGCCGGCATCCGCCGTATCCTGCCGGGCATGGACCGTCTCCGCGCCGAAGGACAGCACGTCGGTCGGATAGTCGTGGTCGAGATATTGCCTGTTCAAGGTATGGATCTCCTGGTCGTTGGTGATCGTGATGCCCACTTCCACCGCGTCCCGCCGGCCCTCGGCCAGGAGCGTAAACATCGCCAGCCGGTGCAGCCGGTCGGCGTCGAGTTGCGCGCTGTAATCCGGCGCAATCTGCACGCTGATCCAGTAATTGTCCGGGCTGGCGACGGTGGTGGCGCCGGCCTGCGGATCAGGACGGTTCGCTTGATCGGACATCAGAAGCCCCCTTGTCAACTGTCTGCGGCACGGGCGAGGCTTCGCCGGTGAGCGCATTAATGGTAACGGGCGGAGTGCTGTCCATGCTATTCAGATAGCCGTTGGCCGGCGGTTTGGTGCGCATGCCGGGCAGCCGGACATGCATGCCGAAGGGCCGGCGGATGAACCCGGCCATGGTCGCCGCGGGCGCAGCCTGCGCGGGCGCCGGGGCCACCGGCGCCGGGGCGTCGGCTTTCGGCTTCTCGGGATAGACGATGCGCGGGTGGTAAATGCCGTTCAACATCGTGTTGAAGGCTTCCTGGATCCGCGCCAGGTCGCGGATCGTCAGATCGCACTCATCCAACTGCCCGTCTTCCAGCCGTTCCTTGACGGTGCGCCGGATGATGCCCAGGATGCTGTTGGCGGGCGGTTCCTCGTCGGGCGCGAGCGAACCCACATGTTCGAGCTTGCCCGACTGGGCAATCGAGCGCACCGTGGCCTCGACCGAGTCGGCCAGCATAAGGACGGCGGCTTCCTTGGTCTGGGGCTTCGGCCCCGGATTGCGGAAGTCGTCAGCCAGGGTCGACGGGTCATCCTGCAGCGCCTTGTGGTAGAAATACTTGATCATAGTGGTGCCGTGATGCTGCGGGATGCCGTCGGCCACGCGGCGCGGCAGCGAGTAGCGCTGGGCCAGGGCCTGCCCGTCGGTGATATGCGCGCGGATCAGCCGCGCGCTCGTCACCGGGTCGAGCGTGTCGTGGATGTTGCCCATGCCCGACTGGTTCTCGATGAAGACATACGGATTGAGTACCTTGCCGATGTCGTGGTAGTAGCCGGCCACGCGGGCCAGGAGCGGATCGGCGCCGACGACCTCCGCCGCGTGCTCGGCCAGGTTGCTCACCACCAGACTGTGGTGGTAGGTGCCGGGCGCCTCGCGCATCAGGCGGCGCAGCAACGGTTGCGTCGGGTGGGCCAGTTCCAGAAGTTGGAGCATGGTGGCGATGCCGAACCAGCTCCCCAGCAGGCTGAAGGTGGCGAAGGTCAGGCTGGCCGATAGCGCGCCGTTGATGCCCGCCGCCGCCGTCAGCACCCACAGGGCGTTCCAGTCCAGGTGCTGGTTCTCGATAACCCGCAGCAGCAGCGTGGCGGCGAGCGATGCGATCGCGATATAGAGGCCCGAAACGACAAAGGTGCTGACGCGCTCGGCGCGCCAGATGGCGAAGACGGCAGTAGCCCCGCCCACCAGGTAGAAAAACGGCAGATCAAAGCTACCCTGGGTCAGCAGCGCGCTGAACACGGCCAGCACCACGGTAATGACCAGGGCCAGGTTGGCGTCCAGCAGCACGGCCACCAGCATACTGGCGGCAGCCAGCGGCAGCACATACGGCCAGATGGCGTGCCCCGGCACGATCACGCGCATAATCAGGGTGGGCGCGACGAGCACCAGGGCCAGCAGCAGCAACGACTTGCGGTGCCGCCAGATAGCGGGCTGCAAGCGCAGCAGGTAGAAATGCAGCAGCAAGAGCATGATCATAACCGAGCCGACCACAGCAGCGGCGTTGGCCGCCGTCACCGTCGGGTTGCTCAAACCGGCTTTTTCTAGCTTCTCGATGGCGGCGTCGTCCGCGATCTGCCCGACGCGCAGGATGATCTCGCCCTTCTGCACCTCCACCACGCGCGGTTGTACCGCCGCCGCGGCTTTCTGGCGGGCTTCTTCGGTCTTTTCCGGGTTCAGAATGAGGTTGATGGCGATGAATGGGGCCAGCACGTTCGCTGCGGCGCGCCGTTGCTGGGGGGTGAGTTCCGAACTGAAGAGCGTGAACAGGTCGTCACGCTGGCGTTGGAGCTGGCTGGTGTCGGCGATTTTGCCGCTGATCATCACGTTGTCGTAGACGCGCAGGATTTCGCTGCGGATGCGGCTGGCGTCGCTCGGCGTGGCTTGCAGCAGGGTGCGGACGTCGGCGTCGCTCAGGTCCACGTTGGGCAACTGGTGCATCTGCGCCTCGCGGGCCGCCGGCAGGTCGTCGGTATTGCCGCGGATGCTCTCGATGGTCGAGAGCACGTCGTTGAGGCGCCGGCGCTGGCTGTCAACCAGGCTGATGTTGGACTCATAGACCGGTCCGGTCGCCAGGCGGGCATTTTCCCGATCCTGGGCGGTGAGGACTTCGCTCTCGTAGCGGACGTACTGCGGGGCGAAAATATCGGTGCGGGCGGGCTGGCCGGCGGCCAGTTCCACCCGGCCCGGCAGGGCCAGCGGCAACACCAGGATGGCGCTGATCAGGACGATCAGGCCCACGGTAAACAGGCTGAGCGGGCGGGTGCTCGGCGGGGTGGCGGATCGGTCGGGAGGCCGGGGCGGGGCGAGGACGGGTGGGGATGTCGAGTGGCTCGACGTAACTTGATCGGGCACAGCGCCTCCTGTTGGCGGCCCGCGGGCCGCTAGCCTTCGAGTTGCTGGCGCACCAACTGATTGATCAGCCGGCCCTCGGCCTTCCCTTTCAGCCGCTGCATCAGCACCGGCATCACCTTGCCGATGTCCGCAGGCCCGCGGGCACCGGTCTCGGCGATGGCCTGCTCCACGTAGGCCCGGATCTCGTCGGCGCTCATTTGCTGCGGCAGGTACTGCTGCAGGACGGCGATTTCATCGCGCTCAATCTGCGCCCGGTCTTCCCGATGGGCCTTGACGTATTCCTCGACGGCATCCCGCCGCTGCTTGACCTCGCGTTGCAGCACCGCGATGACTTCCTCCTCGCTCAAGGGGTGCTGCAGGGCGATCTGGGTATTGTGGATCGCGGCGCGCGCCATGCGAATGGTCGATTTGCGCAGCTCGCCCGCCGGCCCGGCCCGCATGGCGTCCTTCAAATCGTTCATCAATCGTTCTTCAATGGTCATGGCGCTGTCCGTACCTGCTATGTTCAGTAATATCTTCCGGAAGGTGGATCGGGCGCCGGGTATACAAAAGGGTTAGAAGCGGCGCCCGCCGCTGGAAGCGCCCCGCCGCGGAGAGCGGGGGTGCTTCGGGTGGGGGCGCGGGGCTTCTAACCCTGGGCAATACCTAGCGGCTCTTCGCGCTCTTGCGCAGGCGGGCAGCGGCTTTCCGCTTGCGCTTGGCGCTGGGCTTCTCGTAGTGCTCGCGCTGCTTCGCCTCGCGCAGAATGCCGTCCGCCTGCACCTTCTTGGTGAAGCGGCGCAACGCGCTCTCGAAGCTTTCGTGATCCCCAACGACAACTTCAGCCATCTCTGTCCCCTCCTTCCCGCCGGCGCCATCATCTACCCTTGAGCAAAACAGGGCAGGGTGTGCCACAAGGCTCTAGCAGGGAGGCGAACCGTTAATCGTATTCATTATACGCTTGCGTCTGGCCCTTGTCAAGGTAAGCTGTGCCTGGCGGGCGCGCCGCGGGCAGCGGCAGCGCCACGATGGCCTGCAAGATTTGCGCATACATGGCCTCGACCACGGCCATCTGTGCCGGGCCGATCTGCGCGTAGTGATCGAGCCCCGGCGCCGTGTTCACCTCCAGTACCGTGTACTCGCTCAGGGGCGCGTCGATGGGCACGGCGGCCAGGATGTCCACGCCGGTGTGGCGCAGGCCCAGGTCGCGGGTCAGGGCCAGGGCCATCTGCCGGTAGCTGGGGTGCAGCGTGGCCGACACGTCCTCGGCCTCGCCGCCGGTCGAGAGGTTGGCGTTGTCCATGAGCACGACCTTCGTGTCCGCGGCGGGTACCGAGTCCAGCGTCAGGCCCAGGCGGTGCAGGCGCATGGGGATGCGGTAGTCGTCCAGCGGGATGGTCGTGTCGCGGCCCGACGCGCTATAAGCGGCGTGTTTGCGCAACAGCAGATCGCGGATCGTCGCGGCGCCGTCGCCGGTCACGGAGAGGGGCGCGCGGCGGTAGGCGCAGATGACCTGGTCGTCGAGCACCACGATGCGGTAATCGGCGCCGGGGATCAGCCGTTGCACCAGGGCGACGCTGTCGCGGGCGAAGACGGCGCGCAGGCCGCGTTCGAGTTCGCGGCGGGTGTGGACGCGCGCCACGCCGCGCCCCTGGCTGGCACTGTTGGGCTTGACCATGACCGGGAAGCCGAGGTCGCGGGCGTAGGCATAGGCGTCGGCCAGGCCGCGCGTGGCGCCCGACCAGCGCTGCATCGCCGGGGCGAAGAACGTGCGGCCCTCGGGCACGGGGTAGCCCATGCGGGCCATGAAAAAGGCGGCATAGGCTTTGTCGCGGGCGATCTCGACGGCGCCCTGGCCGTTGAGGTCGAAGTTGGTGTTGCGGAAATAGTGCTTGCGCCCGTCGGGCAGGACGATGCGGCCCACGTAGCGGAACTCGGGTTCCAGCTCCACGGTGATGCCAAGCCGCGCCCCGGCGCGCGCCAGCATTTCGCCGGCCAGGAATCGCTTCATAGGTACCTGCTGGGCCAGGATAGGGATTGGTGGGTCACGTCAGGGCCGGGGCGCCGCGCCACTGCTTGCCGATTTGTCGAGACGGTAGAAGAAATCGCCGCTCACTTCGTCCACCGGCGCGCCCAGGCCGAGCGCGGCCCGCGCATCCCCCACGACGAACAGCGACCCGGTCACAAGGATGGCGTCGTCCGGTTGCGCCAGGCGGCGGGCCAGGGCCAGCGCCGCGGCAGCGTCAGGCGCCTCGTGGAAGTCTCTTGGCCCGCCGCTCTGGTCGCGCACCGCGGCGGCCTGGGCGGCCAGCGTGGCCACGGCGGCGGCGCGCGGGTGGTGCGACTGCGTCAGCACCACGTGGGCCGCCAGCGGTAACAGGGGCCGCAAGATGCCGCTCAGGTCCTTGTCGGCGGTGACGCCCAGGACCAGCACCAGGTGCCGGTAGCAGAAGTTGGTGGGGAACGCCGCCGCGAGTTGGGCCGCCGAATCGCCGTTGTGAGCGCCGTCGAGCACCAGCAGCGGGCGCTCGCCGGCGACCTCCAGGCGGCCCGGCCATTCCACCTGCGCGAAGCCCCTGGCAACGGCTTCGGGCGTGAGCCGGTCGGCCCCGGCCCGCGCCAGCAGCCGGGTCGCCGCGTAGGCGACCGCGGCGTTCACGGCCTGGTGCCGGCCCAGCAGGGGCAGGTCCAGATGGACGGTGCCGGCGTCGTCCGGGTCCCGCAGGCGTGGTCCCAACTGGAGCGTCACGGGCTGGCTGGATCGGGGTGCCGTGCCGTACTGTTCCTCCGTGCAGGGTGCGGTGTCCGGCTCTTGCGACTCCAGCAAGGTGATGTCGGCACCCACCTGGTAGAGCGGCGCACCCCGTTCGCGGGCGGTGTTCACGATCACGGGCAGCGCGTCGGGGGGCTGGGGCGCCGTCACCACCGGGATGCCGGGCTTGATAATCCCGGCCTTTTCGTAGGCGATCTTGTCGATGGTGTCGCCGAGCACCCGCGTGTGGTCGAGGCTGAGCGAGGTGATGACCGACACGAGCGGCACCCGCACGGCATTGACGGCGTCCAACCGCCCGCCCAGCCCGATTTCGAGCACGGCGTAGTCCACCTGGGCTTCGGCGAAGTAGCGCAACGCCAGCCCGGTGGCGATCTCGTACGTGGTCAACGGGCCGTATTCGGGCGCCTCGGCGTGCATGCGCTCGACCACCGGGCGGATGCTTTCGACCAGCGGCCCCAGCCGGTCTGCGGGCAGCAAGGCGCCGTCCACCTGCATGCGCTCGCGAAAGCTGGTCAGGTGGGGCTGGGTGTAGAGCCCCACGCGGTAGCCCGCCGCGCGCAATGCTCCGGCCAGGTAATTCGCGGTCGAGCCTTTGCCTTTGGTGCCGGCCACGAGGATGCTGTGGTAGGCCGTCTCGGGCCGCCCCAGCAAATCAAAAAAGCGGTGGACCTTTGCCAGGTCGAAGCCCGCCGCCGGGGCCAGCCCCGGCACGCGCTCGACATCGGTGAAGCTGTACAGGTAGGCCAGGGCATCCCGGTAGGCCCGGCCCTCGCGCGGCGCCACGCTGATCCTAGCCTTCGGTGGGCAGCGGCGCGTGCCCGTTGCTGCGCGGGCACCAGTGCGTCGGACCGGTCAGCGGGGTATTGCAGAGGGGGCAGCGGGGCCGGCCCGCGGCCACGACTTCCAGCGCTTGCCGGCTCAGCGCCTGCATCTGTTCGCGGTTGGCCTGGCAGCGCAACGCCTGGCCGGTCTCGCGGTCGGGATCGTCGGTCAGTTCACGCACAATCAGGCTGATCAGGTCGTTCTCCGGATCATAGCCCAGCGCCAGCCGCCCGATGGTGAATTCGAGCGTGGCCTGCGGCGGGAAGGGCAGGGATGCGCTGCTGCCGGGCAGGGTGCGCCGCGCCGCCGGGAGCTCCGAGATGAATTCCTCGATGGCAACCGCCAGCGCCTGGAGTTGCTCCTTCTCCAACCAGAGGCGCGCTGCGCCCTGTGCCGAGTGGGCGTGAATGCGGAAAGTGCGCTGGCCGGGGACGCCCACCGATTCGGCTTGTAACCCCAACACCGGACCCAGGTCAATCTCTTGCAGTGGCATTGCTCCGTCCTCTAATTCCGTCCGGGCGCCGGGCCGCGACGGATTCTCTCTCGCTGTGAAATACTGCAAACGCTGTGCCGCGCGAATCAGGCCAACCCACATTAGTATAGCACGAATTGGCGGGGACGCAAACAAAGGCCCGCCGGCTCCAGCCGGCGGGCGGGTGCGGGCAGCGGCGCATCAGCGGGTGCGCCCTGCGGTGCGGTCAAACGGCCGGGTATCCCTTACAGGACGGCCTCGTTCGCGGCATACGTGGACTCGATGCGGGCGAGTTGCGCGGCATGTTCGCGGTCCTGGTGCAGCATGATGATCAAGCTCTCCATGGGCGGCGGGTTGCCGAGCGCCCGGCGCAGCACGTCCATCACTTCCCCGGTCGCCACCGCGCGGAACTTGAGCATGCGATACAGCCCCAGCCGATCCAGTTCATCGCGCTCCACGTTGATGGCGCGAATGAGGGCTTCGATCCAGGCCCGGCCCTCCATCGGCGGCGGCTGAACCTGCCCGCCCAGGTCGCGGATCATCCGCGTGAGGGCCAGCGCGTGGGTTTCATCTTCCCGCGCCGCCAAGTCGGTGATAGTGCGAATATCGGCGTTGCGCGATTTGCGCGCGAGCGTCCGCTCGACCTCGATGATGCCCTGCTCCAGGACGAGCATCTCGTTCAGTTTACCGACGACAAAGTTTTTATCCATACTGCTGAAGACTACGACCTCCTCCCTGATATCCGGACCTTCGCCCACCCGGATGGTGCCCGTGCGCCTCGGCTGCCAGGGTGGGCCGCCACGCAATCCGCAAGCATTATACCAGATGTCACAACAAAGAACGGGGCCGCGCGGCGCTTGCAACGGCCCGCGCCGCCGTCTTTAGGGCGTCGCGGTGCCGCCGGGGGCCGGGCGCGCGCCCGCCGGGGCGGTAATGTCGCCCACCTGGCCGAAATTGCTGAGTTGGGCCTGCATATCGATGACGATGGGCGGGATAGGCGTGGCTGTGGGTGCGCCGGGCACCGCGGTCGGCCCCAGCCCGGCGAACGCCTGGACGAGATCTGTCAGGTCGAGTTTGATCATCATGCTGTGGATCAGCCCGTCGGCCGGGTCGATCCAGATGTCGGCGTGGCCGAGCGGTGTTTCGCCTGGCGTGGTGCTGCCGCCGGTGCCCATCAGGTTGCCCAGGTAGATGGGCACCTGGTAGTGTGTGCCCTTGCCGGGGTCCGGGCCGATCACCGTGGCCGAGGTGACGCCGGTGGCAAAGCGGGCCAGCATGCCGAAGATGTTGGTGGCCTTGGTCGGGTCGAGGCCCCCGGCCATCGAGCTCAGGCCGCCCAGGCTGCCCATGGATCCGGTGTCGCTGCCCGCGCCGGCGTTCAGGTCCTGGCTGACCCAGGTGCCGTCGGCTTGCTTCACATAACTCGTCGTGCCGATGTTGATCAGTTCCTGCGTGCCGGTGGTGCTCGTGATGAACACATGGGCTTTGTCGGGGCTCTTGTAATCGCCGCTGATGGCCGTGTTAGGCAGCATGCCGGGCACGGTCAGGTGAATGTCGAAGTGGTAGCTCTCGACTCCCGCGGTCTTGGTGATGGCGTCGTTAATCAGCGCAATATCGCTTGCCGAGGCGGGGCTGCCGCCGGTCGGACCCGTGGCCGCCGGTGTGTTCGTCGGCGGGAGGGGGGTCGGCGTCGGGGTAGGGACGGGCGTCGGCGTGGGCGTTTCGCCGCAGGCGGCCAGCAGGCCCAGCAGCGCCGCGAACAGCGCCGTCGCCAGGACCAGGGAGAGACGTTTCATGGATCCGGCTCCTTTTCGCGTTCAGTATCCGGCGCAGGTAGCCCGCGCCCTTTTCGCCACAGGCAAGGGTATAACTCGCCTGCATTATGAGCATACGCTGTGCCGCCTGTCAAGGCGCGGTCCGGCATCGGTTCAGATAGCTTATTCTGCACCGCGAAGGCGCGAAGGATGGGAAGAATAAAACCTATATCAATAATCTTCGCGTTCTTCGTTCCTCGCGGTGAACCCAGGAACTGATGCGAGTGCGCATGGGTATTCCGGGTCGTTCTGGGGCCCGCTATATTAACGCTGCAGGCACCATGGTGCTAACGCCCAGGGTCGGAACTACTGGCCCAGGCGTCGATCTCGACCTTGTAGTCCGGGTGCGCCAGCGCAGCCACGACCAGCACCGTCATGCAGGGTTGGTGCCCGTTTAAGCGCGCGGCGGTCACCTCGCGGCGCCGCTGCGGGTCCATGTCGCCCACGAGGTAAAAGGTCAGTTTCACCAGGTCGGGCAGGTCCATCCCAGCTGCCTGGAGGTTGCGGATGACGTTGTCCAACGCCACATCGAGTTGCTCCACTGGGGCAGTGGGCACCGTGCCGTCTTCCCGTTTGCCGATCTGCCCGGACAGGACCAACCAGCGTGCGGGTTCGCGCACCTCGATCTGGTGCGTATATCCGGCAACCGGCGGGTGGACGTTGGCGGGGTTGCGATACTCCTTCATGGCGTTGCTCCTTCCTTTCCATGTCCATGCGGCCAGGTGCATCACCGGCGCCGCGTGCTTGCCGTCGAATGCGGGGCCGGGGCTATTCCGCTATTTTGGATAAGGGCCGGGTGGGCGCTTCAAGAGCCGGGCCGCCGAGTGTCGTAACCCGCCGGCCCTCAATTGCCGGCAGGGGACGGCAGCGCGGGTGGGGTGAGGGTGACGGGCGCGCCGTAGTCGAGGAAGTCCATCTGCAACTGGCCAGCGTTGTCCGCCGGGGTATCGGGCCGCCCGAAGTGCAAGATGAGGCGGACGTAGCGGTTAACGGCGGTGTCTGAGAACCACGCGTCAGACTCGGAGCCCGTGCCGACGGTGTCGTCGGTCTTCGCGAAGGTGCAGGCGAGCTCGATGCTGCGCGTGGCACGGACCGTCTCGTCCACGTCGAA
>CBJNAR010000036.1:0-10953 GCA_966434075.1 uncultured bacterium | reverse complement strand
TCGCGGTCGTAGGGCGCGTGGGCCTTCGCCGCCTGCAACGCCTGGATGGCCTGGGCATTGTCGCCGCGCAGGACATGCGCCGCGGCCAGCGGCTGATAGAGATCGATGCGCGTGGGCAGCTTCAAAAACTCCAGCTTCGGGCGCGGCGAGGGCGGCACCCGCTCGCTCTCCAGCATCTTCATCGCCTCGGTCAGCAGCCGCAGGGCCCGGTCGCCGTCGCGCGCGTCGAGCGCGATGCGCGCCCGGCGGGCGCGTATAAGCAGGCCCAGGAAACTGCGATCCGCGACGGGCAGCAGACCCAACCCGTTGTCCAGGGCTTCGGTCTGCGCGCGCAACTGCTGCTGCGCGGCGGCGGTGCGCGCGTCCTCGTCCAATCCGTCTTCGGGGATCGGGAGGTCGTTGAGCACGACCAGCGCGTAGAACAGTTCAGGCCGGTCGCCGGTCAGGGCAAACCCGCGCAGATCCTCCAGAATGACTTGCCGGTCGCCGTAATCGGCGGCGGCGTTCTGCAGCGTTTCGAGCACATCCCACTGCGTATCATTGCCCATCAGGGCCATGGTGACGAACACGCGGGTCAGGGCCAGTTTGTTCTCCGGGTCGATCTGCAAGGCGCGGCTGAACTCGGGCAGCGCATCCGCCGGGCGGTCGGCGCGCAGCAGATAGAGACCGGCGCGCAGGCGCACTTCCGGGTTCTGCGGGGCAATCGAGCGCAGGCGGCGCAGTTCCTCCAGCGCCTGCTCGCGCTGGCCGGTGCTGTAATGCATATCGGCCATGCTCAGGTATTCGTTCACCGCGGCGTCGTGCTGGCCCAGGTCCATGAGCAACGTCGCCAGCTTGGTGCGGATGTTGACGTTCTCGGGCTGGAGCGCGATCAGTTCGGGGAAGACCTGCGCCGCCGTCTCCCTGTCGCCGCGCACCATGTACACGTCGATCACCGACTGGAGCTTGAGGATGGCGTCCTCGCGGCGCCCACTCTGGCGGAAGATCTCGGCCAGGCGCAAATGGATGGGCAGGTACTCGGCGTCGAGGCGGATCACCTCGTAGCAGCAATCGATGGCCGCATGCCAGAGGCCGCGGTCGATCAGCGCGTCGGTCACGTCGACCAGCGCAGCGGTCTCGCCGTCGAGCGGCATCCCCTCGTCGGCCAGGACGGCCTGCAACGAACTGCTGGTGCGGGCCGTGGCCCCGTTCGCGCCCGGCGGGGCCACCCGCGCCGCGACTCCGCTGGGCGCGGCGGCGGACTCGGCGGGCGCCTCGGTCTCCCCGTCCTGCGGGGTCAGGTCTTGCGCGCTCAGGAAATCGGTGATCGGGCGCAGCATCCCGGAGCGAAGCTGGCCGGTGCCGCCGCGGGCGCCGACGCTGCCGGCCCCCTGCGGGCTGGAGACAAACTCGGGCGCGACCGGCACCGCAGCAGCGGTGGCGGCGGGGGCGCGCCTGGGTTCGGGCGCGGGCGGGGCCTCTTTCGCGGCAGGCTCGGGCGCGCCGCCGATGCTCTGCAAGCGGTCGCTGATGCCCTGGTCGTTGAGTTCGTCGGCGCGTGAGATCAACTGGTCGGTGAAGCCGCTGCGCCAGCGGCGCGCCTGCAGGAACGTCGCCAGCGTCGAGTAGAGGCTGGCCGCCCGCGAGGTGTTGCCCTGGGCCAGGTGGGCATCCGCCGCCGCCTGATAGAGCTCAATCAGGTCGTTGACCTCGTTCTTGCCGACATGCTGCAGATCGACCAGGCTGACGGCGGCCTCGTAGGCGCGGGTAGCCTCAGCCTTCTGGCCCAGCGTGCGGTAACATTCGCCCAGCGCGTACTGGCTCGACATCGCATATTCGGGATCGGCGGCGGCCTTCTGCAATTGCTCGACGGCCTGCTTAAACTGGCGCTCTTGCTGGTAGATCAGGCCCAGGCTGTAATGCAGCGCCGCCGTGTCGAGGCCGGCCGCCTGCGCGGCTTCCAACTGCACGCGGGCCGCCGCAAACTGGTTCTTCTCCTGGTACTGCATCGCCAGGTCGTACATCTGCTGCAGGTCGCGCTGCGCGGCCTGGCCCGGCCCACTGACGATGCGCAACGTCTTCTCGTCAAACTGGGTGCCGGTGGCTTCGAGCTGGCGGCGGCGCAGGCGATAGAGCCAGTCGCGCGCTTCGGGGTGGCTATTGTCGAGGCCGAAGGCGGTTTCGGCGTGGCGCACGGCCAGGTCGAGGTCCTCGGGCTGGCTTTCCAGGGCCTGGCGCGAAAGGGTCAGGTATTCCTGGATGGCGAGGTTGCGCTCGCCCATGTTGCGATAGATCTCGGCCATGCGCTCGCGCGCCAGCCGGTTGCCCGAATTCAGCCCCAGCACGGTACGCAGCGCGGCCAGGGCGTCGCGGACTTGGTTCTGCGCGCCATAGACCGTCGCCACCTGCATATAGGTGCGCTCGGCGTCGGCGGGCTGCTGCAAGCTGATCTGGCACTCGGCGATGCGGTTCAGCACGAACGGGTCGCTGGGGCGCACCCGCAGCAGGTTGTTATATGCTTGCAGCGCGGCGGGCCACTGCTGCAACCGGAACAGCGCCTGGGCCATGTTGGTCTGCGCGTTCGCGTCGTCGGGGAACTCGTCGAGGGCACGCTGGTACTCGCGCAAGGCCTTGTCCCAGGCGTTCTCAAAAGCGTAATCCTGTGCCCGCTTCATCGCGGCATCAAACGCCGCTTTATTGCCCGCCACTGCGTGCCTCCTCTACCTGGGGGGACGTTTTAGACAGATCGTGAGGCCGGGCGCGCTGATCGCCGCCGGTGGTTTTAGTATACCATAAGACCTGACAGGCTGGGTAGGGGAAATCGCCATCTGGCCGGGGCGGGAATCGGTTGTGGATAATTCGTGGATAAAGTGGTGGATAAACAGGATTGACAGGGCGGGCGCCCGGTGCTATGATGAGGGCACTTCAGTAAATTGTTCTTCGGAACAGAGTACTGGAGAGCAAGGCCGGAGGATCCGCAAGGATTGTCCGGCCTTCGCGTTTTCCCGGCGAACCGCTGAGGCGGCAGGCCGGTTTCAAACCCGCCCCTACAGCGGACGGTGAGGCGGGCCGGTTTCAAACCCGCCCCTACAAATCAGAATTACGGGCGCCCTCTACTGCCCCCGGCTGGGGCGTCGCGCCGCCGACGAGCGTCCGGCGTTCCCGCCGTTGGAACCCGTATCGCGCGGGCGGCGGGGCGCCGCGCGCTGGCGGTAGTCGGGCGCGTCGATGAAGATGTGGCCGCACAACTGCTGGTCGCAGAGCCGGGAGGCGATGCGCGGGTCCAGCGTGTCGAGATCGACGTTCGACGTGACCACGGTAGGCATGCGGTAGTTGTAGCGGTGGTTGAAGATCTGGTAGAGCTTTTCGCGCGCCCAGGGCGTGGTGTTCTCGGTGCCCAGGTCGTCGATGATCAGCAGCGGCACCGTGCGCACGGCCTCGAAGCGGTCGTCATACGACCCCTCGCTGTTCGGGGCATAGGCGGCGCGCAGGTGGTCGAGCAGGTCGGGCGCAATGGCGAAATAGGTCTGTAACCCACGTTCCAGGACGGCGTTGGCGATGGCGGCGGCCAGGTGGGTCTTGCCGCAGCCGTACGAGCCGAGCAGCAGCAGCCAGCCGGTGGGGTTCTGGGCGTATTCGACGCAGCGCATGAAGGCCTCGCGCACGCCGGGCGACGCCGGGTCGAATGTCGCGAACGTCTTGGCGGCGAAAGCGTCGAGGTTGCTCAGCCGTTCCATGCCGCTGTGGGTCTTGTCCGCCAGTTCGCGCAGCTTGCACTGGCATGGGAACAGCCGCCCGAAGTTCGGGTGGCCCAGCGGCACTTCCAGGCGCAGGTAGCCCGCCCCGTGGCAGTTGGGACAGACCTCACTTGCGCCCGAAGAGATGGGCGTATTTTCCGGTGAGATATTTACCGGGATCGAGAGTTCCGCCAGATACTTGCCCACGCGTTCCATCGTCTCTTCCCTTCGCCGCCCAGTTCTCCAGAATCCGGCGCACATACGACCAACTGCGCTTATTGTAGTTGACGGCCTCGGTGAAAGCCTCTTCGATCCAGGCCGCCGGGTACAGGCGCTCGGCTTCGGTGAGCTGGTCGGCCAGCAGCGGCGTGATCACGCCGATGTTCTGCTCATACAGCTCGAAGATATTGGCCCGCCGTTGCACCAGGCGCACGCGCTCGGCATCCGGCGCGCCCTCGGCCACGCTGTCCGGCGCGCGCCCCAACGCGGCGTCGCGCTCGGCGCGCAAGAGAGCCAGCCACTGCGCCGAGGCCAGGCCGCCGGTTTCCGCGCCCGCTTCCTCGCCGCACATCTGGGCCAGCCAGCGTTTGTTGAACGGCGTATTGACCAGGTACCAGAACTCGTCGTCCGCCGCGCCCCCCTCCGGCTGGACGATCAGTTGCAGCAAGGTGCCGCGGGCCACGGCCAGTTCCAGCCCCTCGCGCAGCCATTCTTCGGCGGGGCGCGGGTTGCGGCCCGCCGTCAGCGCCGCGGCCAGCGCGCGATCCTCCGCCAGCTCCGGGTAGCTCAGCAGCCGGGGCTGGCCCACCTGGGCCGCCAGCCGGTAGAACACATGCAGTGTCACCTTCAGCTCAGCCAGATTCGTGATCTGCGGGAGGACAGACGTGAAGAAGCTCTCCGGCAGCGAGATACGCTTCTCCTCGCTCTGGAACCCGTTAAACATACAAGGCCCCTCGACTTACCGTCGCACGTCCATTTCGGGGGCCGGCGTCACTCCGGGCCACGCTTAACTGGGTTGCCGGTACACATCCAGATCGCTGAAATGTGTAGTTGAATTTTTGAAGAAGAGGGGAACGACGCCCGTCGGGCCGTTCCGGTGCTTGGCGATATGGATCTCGGCGATGTTCTTGCGCTCGGTCTCCGGGTTGTAGAGTTCCTCACGATAAATGAACATTACGATGTCGGCGTCTTGCTCGATGCTGTTGTGAACGATAATATTGCCGGCTACAAAATTGTGCAACGAGTCCACAGTCAGATCGTAAACGGCACGTTCACCGTCAGGCTCAATTGTCACGATCTCATCCCAGTATACTTCACTCTGGGCAAGCCGGGTCAACTCATCACTGCGCACAACCTCCGCTAATCGTGCGGCCCGGTCGCGGCTAATATTCTGCTTGTAAAGACCCGTGCCACAGTAAGCATTACCGAGGCCCGCCTGCATCTGCCGGGAAGTCACGCCCGCAGCCTGCATGGCGGGTACAGCCACCAGGCGCCATATGTCCCTGGGTAGCACGTCACGATTCGTGTTGGTAACCCGCTCCGCCAGATAGCTCATAATAGCCGCCTGATGTACAATTTTGTGTTCGCCGAGGCCCCCGACTATCGTCAGGAAACGCTCAATATCAGGCTTGCCCATAATTGCCACATGGTATTGATCGCGTCCTTTTCCTGGCTGAGGAGAACGCGAGATCACTGCATTAATACTGAGACGCAGCAACAAAGATTGGACATCCTGCGCCAGTTGCGGACTGCTGGACGCATAGTACACGCCTATAGAGTTCGTCTTGCTCAGGTGGACGCAGCCGTCCGTCGACCATAAATGGCGCAGAAAGCGGGCGATACCGGCAGCCGGTTGGGCGAAAACCCGATCCGGTACACGCTTCTCATAAGAGCGGAGGCCGAAGACGCTCATGCTGTCCAACCATGTGACAATCGGATTGTGCTTGTTGTGTGTAACCTGTTCGCGAGCCGGCAAATAGACTTGATACCAGGTCCGTTCCGCATGAATTCGCGGCACAACATCGGACCCAAACACATTTCGTGCCAAGCCCGCAACAGTCTCGGCCAAGCCCAACTCCCGCGTGGTGTACTGGATAGATCGACGCGGCAAAGTGCAGCCATCCCCGATGAGATGCCCCAGGAGCGCCAGCTCGTCGCCGGTCATGGTCGCTGTCTCAGGGCCGGGTAATTGGCGAGGTAAAGCAATGCGCCCGCCAGGTGCCAGTTCATCCAGGCGTTTCCAGCCATGGATCGTCAGGAACTTATGGTTTGCCGTCGCGCATATCGAACGACCCAGGCGCGTGGTGAGGCGGTACACCGGCTTATGGCCCGTCGCGAAAGCATTGCTCACGGCGCAAGGCTCAAGCTTCCAGGTCTGTGTATTCAAAGCAAGGACCCGGAACCCGGACTGGCCGACCAGTTGTTCAATAGGTCGATAAATACCCTGATCCGGCAGGTAAACGGGTGTATCGCCGCTCAAACACCCCGACTCGCGCAAGTCGCTGAGCATCGGCACGTGCGACGTGCGACTTTCCACCGCACGGGAAAGCTGCGACATGGCGATCACCGGCACGTTGAGTTCGCGCGCCAGTTGCTTCAGGCCGCGCGTGATCTCCGAGACCTCCTGCACGCGGTTGTCGCTTTTGCGCCCGCTCATCAGTTGCAGGTAGTCGATGATCAGCAGGTCGCAGCCCGCTTCGGCTTGCAGGCGGCGCGCACGGCTGCGGACCTCCGTCACGCTCAGGCCCGCGCTGTCGTCGAAATAGATCGGCACGTCGGACATGGTCCCGAAGGCATCGCTCAACGACTGCCACTCGGTGTCGCTCATGTAGCCCAGGCGCAGGCGCTGCGTTTCGACCCCGCTGCAAATAGATAGCAAGCGCTGGACCAACTGTTCCGCCGACATTTCCAGGCTGAACACGCCCACGCTCTTGCCGTGCTGCACGGCGGCGTTATAGGCGATGCTGAGGCCGAAGCTGCTCTTGCCGACCGAGGGGCGCGCCGCGACAATCACCAGGTCGGACTTTTGCAGACCGCCGGTCAGTTCGTCGAGATCGTGGAAGCCGGTGGGCACGCCGACGACGTTGCCCCGCTGGTGCTGGACGATGTCGAGCCGGTCGAAATACTCTTCGAGCACGCGCTTGATCGACACGAAGTCGGTGTTGCTCTGGCGTTGGGTGGCGCCGAAGAGGAGCGGCTCGGCCTTGTCGAGCACGACCGGCAGATCCAGGCCCTCTTCGTAGCCGAGGCCGGCGATCTGCCCGCCGACACTGATCAGGCGGCGCAGGACGGCGTTGCGTTCGACGATGCGCGCGTAATATTCGACGTGGACGGCGGTGGGGACGCCGTGCATGAGCGCGGCCAGGTAGGCCCAGCCGCCCACCGGTTCGAGCCGCCCGCGCCGGTCAAGTTCGCTGGAGAGCGTGACCAGGTCGGGCGGCTCGCGCCGGTGGTAGAGATCCAGGACGCAATCGTAGATCCAGCCGTTGGCCTCGCGGTAGAAGTCGGCAGGCTGGAGGAACGTGGCGACCTTGATGACGGCATCGCGATCCAGCAAGAGAGCGCCGAGCACGGCTTCCTCGGCTTGCAGATCGTAGGGGACAGGGCGCTCCAGCGGCCCATCGCCGCTGGAATAGAGGCCGGTGTTGTTCGGTATCGAAACAGCCATAGTCAGTGGTTAGTACCTATCATTGAGGTTAGCAGCCGTACTCAACACGGGCTACTAACCGCTGACACACGCCGGTCGCCCGGCGCCTCACGCGCCCCCGCGGGCGCTAGACTTCGGGCGCCGCTTCCGGTTCCCCGGCGGCGGCAGACGCGGCCTCGGCCACCGGCGCCACATCGGTGGGGGCAAAGGTCACGGCGTCCGGCGCGGTGGACGGCGTAGCAGCCGTGTCCGTCGCCGGAGTGGTCTCGGCCTCGGGCGCCTCAGTCGCCGGGGCAGCTTCCGCTACGGGTGCCTCAGTCGCCGGGGCGGCTTCGGCCACAGGTGCCTCAGTCGCGGGAGTGACCTCGGCCACGGGCGCTTCCGCCGCCGGGGCGGCTTCCACGGGCGTCTCCGCCGGGGCCGCCGGCTCGGGCGCGGTCCCGGCGGCCGGGGCCGCTTCCGCAGGGGCGGGCGGCGGGGCCGGGGCCTGGGCCGCCACGCTGGTCAACGCGCCGGTGCGGCTCGTCTCCGGTTCCACGACCAGGTTCAGCTTGGCGGACAGGTTATTGCCCGCCGACACGGTCGCGGTGAAGTTGCCGGTGCGGTGGATCGGCGTATCGATCTTGATGCGGCGGCGGTCCACCGTCTCACCGTGCTGCACCTGCAGCGCCTGGGCCACATCCGACGGCGTGATCGACCCATAGAGGCGATTCTGCTCGCCGGTGCGGGCGTACAGCAGGACGGTCAGCCCGTTCAGCTTATCGACGGCGGCCTGGGCCTGGCTGGCCTGCTGCGCGGCGCGCTTCTCGGTGCTGGCGCGGCGGTTGGCCGCCTCTTGCAGGGCGCCCTTCGTGGCCGGGATGGCCAGGTTGCGCGGGAAGAGGAAGTTGCGGGCATACCCGTTCGCGACTTCCTTCACGTCGCCCGGCTGGCCGAGTTTTTCCACGGTCTCGGTCAAAATGACTTTCATACGAATCTAACTCCTATCGTTCTTATCGTATAGAGGCGATTCCCACCGGCTGCAAGCGGTGCATCGCCGATAACTCATCTGTTCAAGGCGCCGGCGCTTGCTAACAAGCCGCGCAGCGCACCCCTACCGCGGGCGCGCATCGGGTCAGGCCACCTCTGAACAGAGGCCATTATAGCACAAATGTGCCGGAACTCCAAAGCCTGACCCGCGCTGCTGTCCACCAATTTGTCCACAACCTTTTGAACAGCCCGGCTGCCTGACTATCCACAACTCATGCACAGGTCACGCGGGAGACAGTGGATAAGCCGGCGCCTTGCTACAGAAAACCAATACCTGTATATTAACGTTAACGTTAAGGTAAGCATAGTAATGAAAGGCCCGCGTCGCGTGCGCCGGGCGCTTCCGGCCCAGTCCCGGTTGCCGGGACCCGCGGTATACGGCCATATACCGCCGCAACCTGTACGAGATCGAGGAAGACGGAACGTATGCCAGACAAAGTCGATACCGCCGTGGTGGCCGAGCGCGTGGCGCCCAGCATACCGCGGGCGGCGCGCGCCGGCGCGCTGGCGGCCGATGCTCCGCCGGTCGGCGCCCCGGTTCCCGCGCGCGGGGCCAAACTCAGCGCGGGCTTCCGCGCACTCCGCCATCGCAATTATCGCCTCTTTTTCTTCGGGCAATTGATCTCGCTGATCGGCACCTGGATGCAGACGGTGGCCCAGGCGTGGCTGGTGCTGCAACTGGCCGGCAAGGACGCCGACCTGATGCTGGGCATCACCAGCGCGCTCCAATTCGCGCCCGTGCTGCTGCTGTCGGTCGTCGGCGGCGCGCTGGCCGACCGGCTGCCCAAGCGCAACGTCCTGGTCGTCACCCAATCGGTCATGATGGTCCTGGCCTTCGTGCTGGCCGTGCTCGCCTTTACCCATGTCGTGCAGATCTGGCATGTCATGGTGCTGGCGGCCTTGCTGGGCACCACGAACGCCATCGACATGCCCACCCGCCAGGCGTTTGTCGTGGAGATGGTCGGCAAAGAAGACCTGATGAACTCGATCGCGCTCAACTCGTCGGTGTTCAACGCGGCGCGCCTGGTTGGCCCGGCCATCGCGGGCGTGCTGATCAGCCTGGTCGGCGTGGTCGGCTGCTTCTTCCTGAACGGCGTCAGCTACCTGGGCGTGATCACCGGGCTGCTGCTCATGCGCGCGCCCTTCTTCACGAACACGAGCAAAGAGGCCCCCCCGCAGGGCTGGGGCACCAAAGGCGGGTTCCTGGCGAACCTGGGCGGCGGCTTCCGCTATATTCGCCACACGCCCGCCGTGTTCGCGCTGGTCGCGCTGGTCGGCGCGGTGGGCACCTTCGGCATGAACTTCACCGTCTGGATGCCGGTCATGGCGCGCGATATTCTGCATGTGGGCGCCGACGGCTATGGGCTGATGATGTCGACCATGGGCGCAGGGTCGCTGGTGTCGGGGCTGGCCCTGGCCTACGGCGCCAAGCAAGCGCGCCGCCGGGTGGTGATCGTGGCCGCCTTCGGCTTCGGCCTGACCCTGCTGGCCTTCGCCGCCTCGTCGTGGTTCCCCCTCTCGCTGGCCTTGCTGGTGGCGATGGGCGCCGCGATGGTCGCCTTCAGCGCCACGGCGAACACGACAGTGCAGATGACCGTGCCCGACGAACTGCGGGGCCGGGTCATGGCGGTCTATATGATGGTCTTTGCCGGGACGACCCCGATCGGCTCGCTGCTGGCCGGCACCCTGGCCCACGCCACCAGCACGCCGATCAGCATGGCCGCGGGAGGCGCGGTCAGCCTGCTGGGCGTCCTGGGCACCTGGTGGATGATGAAGCGGCGCTAGGACTGGGTCCAGCTAGCCTTGTCACTCTGATTGTTGTTTTGACTAATTTTCACAAAGGGGCTTGACTCAGTAGCAATTGATCACTTCATTAGTTAACAGTGTTGTCTCGAATTGCTGCTAGAACCAGAGCTAATCTCCAAAAATTGTAAGAATTAGTCAAAACAACAAACTCTGAGCGCAGCGAAGAGTCTCGTCTCCCGTGGGCTAGCGGCGAGATGCTTCGCTGCGTTCAGCAGGACGGTGGGGGCTTGTCACTCTGAGCGCAGCGAAGAGTCTCGTCTCCTGCAGGCCGGCGACGAGATGCGTCCTTGCGTTCAGCAGGACAACAACGATTGAGAGCGGCGGTAGAGCAGCGCTAGAAAGGATATTGTGGAACACGTAGGCGCGGCACTGTTCAGTATTATCATGGTCAACCTGCTGCTCAGCGGGGACAACGCGGTGGTCATCGGCATGGCCGTGCGCACGCTGCCCGCCCGGCAGAAGCAGCGGGCGATGATCATCGGCGGCCTGGGCGCGATTGTGTTGCGCGTGCTGCTCACCGCCGTGGCCGCGCTGCTGTTGCGCATCCCCTTGCTGGAAGCGACCGGCGGCCTGGTGCTGGCCTGGATCACCTACCGGCTGCTGGCGCCGGGCGACGGCACGGAAGCCGTACGCATCGCCGGCGAGGGTACCTTCGGCGCGGCCCTACGCACGATCATCGTGGCCGACCTGCCGATGAGTATCGACAACATGCTGGCCGTGGCCGCCGCCGCCCACGGCAACCTGGGCCTGCTGATC
>CBJNAR010000035.1:0-11127 GCA_966434075.1 uncultured bacterium | reverse complement strand
GCGCGCCGTTCCCACCAGAGGAAGGCCGCCGTCAGCACGACCGCGCCGATGAGCAGGGCCGGCGTCTGCCAGATGGGGCTGCTCGCCTCGGCGCTCGTGTCGAAGCCGCCGATACCGGCGATGGCGCTGTTGGAGGACGAACTGGAGAGCCCCAGCGTCAGCGCCAGCAGCGCGCCGCCCAGCAGCCCGGCCCCCAACCAATCGATCCGGCCCGGATAGCGGGGATGGGGCGCGGTCCATAACACGAGCGCGCCGATGACGGCGCCCAGGGGCAGGTTCAGCCAGAAGATCCAGCGCCAATCCATGACGCTGATGATCGCCACACCCCAGAGCGGGCCGAGCACGCCGCCGCCTTCCGCCGCCGCGCCCAGCAGGCCCAGCGCGAATGCGCGGCGCCCCTCACCGTACCAGCCGCGCACCATCGCCATGCTGACCGGCAGCAGCGCCCCGCCGCCCACCGCCTGGATCACCCGCGCGGCCACCAGCCACGGCAGCGTCTGCGAGAGCGCGGCCAGCACCGAGCCGATCAGGAAGACGAGCAGGCTCAGCAGGTAGATGCGCCGCCGCCCGAAGACATCGGCCACGCGGCCCATCAGCGGCAGGGTCACGGTGTAGCCCAGCAGGTACGCCGTCACGATCCAGCCGAGTTGGTCGAGATGGATCGGCGCGATCTGGTACTCTTCCTGGACCTTATAGAGCACCGTGACGACGACCGTCTGGTCGAGCGCGGCCAGGACGACGCCCGACGCGACAATTGCCAGCCCGGCGCGCGGCCCCGGCCCGCTACGCGCGGGGGTAGGGGATGGCGCCTCGGCCAGGGCGGGCGGCGTGCTCACGGCTTGCTCGGCGCGGAGCCGACGGTCGGTTTCTGGATATCGACGGGTGCGTTGAACTGCGAGAACTTGACCGTGCGGACGATATTGCTCGGTTCGCCGTTCATCAGCGGGCCCGACAGCTCAACCTGGACCAGGCGCGAGTCGGCGGTGCTGATCCAGAGCCGGGCGGGCAGCGGCGCGGTGGCGTTGACTTCGGTGCTGAGCGCCTTGAGGGCATCGGGGCTCAGGGTAGTCTTCACGCGGTAGCAGGCGACGCCGTCCACGGTTTCGGTGCCGTCGTTTTGCGGATCCTTGGCGTTGGCGAGGATGTCGGCGATGCCTTTGCTGGGATCGAAGGCGGCCAGCACGTTGAACGACGGCGGCATGCGCTGCCAGCGCCCGCTGGCCGGGTCGGTCATATACTGCTCGGTGCCCAGGCCGACGACCTGCACCTCGATGGCCGTGCCCAGGAGCAGGGCTTTGGCTGTGGCGCGCAGTTTGTCGGGCTTGGCCGCATCGCCCTCGGCGTGGACCAGGAAGAGGCCCTTGGGGTAGGTCTCCAGTTTGTTGGTGTCGAGCAGGAAGTGCAGGCTGGTGATGTCGCGCATGGCCGCGACGCTCTTGGTGATGATGTCGCCGGCGGGCGGCACCGGCGAGTCGCCACAGGCGACCACGGCCAGGCATAGCAGCAAGAACCCAATCCAACGGGCTGCCCGGCCCGTTACAAAAGAGAGACGCATAAGGGTCGTGCTCCGTCCTATGCCGGGTCCCATGGCCGCCGCGCGGCGGGGAGTGCCGGTCTGCCCCTATCCTAGCCGATAGGGCGCGTTCATGTCAACCTGGGACGAGGGTGTAACTTTTGGCCCGTTTGCGCGTATAATCTATGGGTAGTATTTGACTCGTCAGGGGCGAGTCTGGCCGGGAACCCGGCACCCACGTATCTACCAGCCGGCTGCGCCGTGACCTGCGCGCGTGGCCCGTTCGCCCTCAGGGCCGAGGTCTGTCAACTTGGATCAATCCGCACACGAAGCGCGCCCCGCGGACACGGTCGTGCCCGCCCCAGCGGAAACCCCCCGCTATCTCCTGCCCGTTACCGATGCCGATATCACCGTTGCCGAGCGGCATTATGGCAGCAAGTCGATCGTCCGCGAAGTCATCGAAGCGGTCGTGCTGAGCCTGATGATCTTTCTGCTGGTGCAGAGCGTCGTCCAGAACCGCCAGGTGCTCGGCCACAGCATGGATCCCACGCTGGCCGACCAGGAGCGCCTGTTTATCGACCGCGCGTCCTACTTCCACCTGGGGTCCACCTACCCGCTGGGCGGCCCCCTGCGCGGCGACATCGTGGTGTTCCGGCCCCCGGTGCAGGGCGAATCCGAGGACTATATCAAGCGCGTGATCGCCGTGCCGGGCGAGGCGGTGCAGGTCAAGGCTTACGACGGCGTCTACGTGAACAGCCACAAACTGGACGAGCCGTATATCAAGGACACGCCCGACTACAACTGGCCGGAGACGGGCGGAGCGCAGGTGGTGCCGGCGGGGCACCTGTTCGTGCTCGGCGACAACCGCCGCAACAGCAGCGACTCCCACGTCTGGGGCTTCCTGGCGATCGACCAGGTGGTGGGCAAGGCCTGGCTATCCTACTGGCCCAGCGACCTGCTGGGTTTCCTGCCCCATCCCACTTACGCCAACGTAGCGCAGCCGCCGGTCGTTCCCTAACAGCGGTAAACCATACGCTAGACATCGGGGAGCCTTTGGCTCCCCATATTTTATGTCCCGCGCTCGGCAGCGCGGAATTGCTATACCCGGAGAGGGGTGAGGGTGCATCAAGCTGCACCGGGCCGTTTCATTTTGCGCTGGAGATTTGATCGGTGGCAAGGAGACTCGGCTATGGTGACGTATACTGATCGGGAACAAGGCGAGGCGCAGATCCAGGCCGTCCTGGCGGGGGGCGACCCCGCCGCCCTGCGGGCCGTGGTGACAATGTACCACCCGGCGGATATTGCCGATCTCCTTGATCGGCTGGATGCGCCGCAACGCCTGCGTGTCTTCCAGGCGCTGGACCCGGCGGCGGCGGCGGAAGTGCTGGACGAAGCCGGCGCGGGGGTGGCCCGATCGTTGCTGCGCGCGCTGCCGCCGGCCAGCGCGGGGGCATTGTTGGACCGGTTGCCCCCGGACGATGCCGCTGACGTGCTGGGGGAGGATGGGCCGGGGCACCAGCAGGCCCTGCTGGCGACAATGACCCCCGCTGATGCCGCCCATGTGCGGACGCTGCTTCAGTATCCACCCAAAACCGCCGGGCGGTTGATGCTGGACCGCTTCGTACCCTTGCGCCCGGAGATGACGGCGAGCGCCGCCCTGGCCCATGTGCGTCAGGTGGCGGATGCGCGCGCCCCCCTTGACAACCTCTATGTGCTGGATAGCGCCGGGCGGGTGGCCGGCGTCGTCGCCCTGCGCGAGGTTGTCCTGGCGCCCCCAACACGCCTCCTCAGCGAGTTCATGACGACTCGGATTATCCAGGTAACGCCGGAGACGGACCAGGAAGAGGTCGCCCGCTTGATCGCCCAGTACGACCTCACGAGCCTGCCGGTGGTCACTGCCGATGCGCGGTTGCTGGGGATCGTTACGGTGGATGATGCCATCGACGTGTTGCTGGAAGAATCGAACGAGGATGTGTTGCGCTTCGGCGGTGTAGAGGGGCCGGCCAACGATCAACCGTATTTCACGGTCTCGATCCCGCAGGCGGTGCGGCGCCGGGTGTTTGCGTTGTTGCTGCTTTTCGTGGCCGAGAGCTTTACCGGCAGTGTGCTGCGTCTGTTTGAGGATGAATTGTCGCAAGTCGTGGCCCTGTCCTTCTTCATCCCGCTGCTGATCGGCACCGGCGGCAACACCGGCGCGCAGACGGTCTCCACCTTGATCCGGGGGCTGGCGTTCGGCGAAATCCGCCTGCGCGATACATGGCGGGTACTGGCCCGTGAGTTGGGTAGCGGCTTCCTGCTGGGCCTGCTGCTGGGGTCGGTCGGCTTTGCGCGGGCGCTTCTCTGGAACAGTTCCGTGCCGCTGGCGTTGGTGGTGGGGTTGACGCTGGTGGTGATCTGCACCTGGGCCAACACGGTCGGCTCCCTGATCCCGCTCCTGGCCCACCGGGTGGGAGTCGATCCCGCCGTCATTTCCGCGCCGTTGATTACGACGCTGGTTGATGCCACGGGGCTGGTTATCTACCTCTTAATCGCCAAGGCACTACTCGGATTGTAGCGGGGGCGGCGCGGCCAGGATCTGTGCGCGACCTTGCCGTACAGATGACCGGCTGGCATGCCTTCTGCTTTTGTCCGGTGAGACCTGCGGGCCGGGTGGCTCGCGGTCGTAGTGACACCTACCGATGATCCGGCGTTTGGCCGACCCGGTACGTTTCCGGTATAATTGCCGTGCTATGCGGCGCGCAGGTGCAAGCGGCGTGCCGATCCGTTCTGGGAGGACTCCGATACCCGTGCAACTGGACGAACCTCAAGCGCGCGTGGCGACCGTGCCGCCCCCGGCGAGCGTGCCGGTAAGCGAACAGCCCCACTATCTGTTGCCTGCCGGCGGCGCCGACATCAGCGTGCGCGAAGTCAGTTATGGCAGCAAATCGATCGCTCACGAGTTGATCGAGGCAGTGGTGCTGAGTCTGCTGATCTTCCTGCTGGTGCAGAGCGTGGTGCAGAACCGCAAAGTCGTCGGCGCCAGCATGGAGCCGAGCCTGCGCAACGAGGAGCATCTGCTGATCGACCGCGCGTCGTATTTCCGCTACGATACGAACTTTCTGCCCGACCTGCTCGGTGCGCAGGCGCCCGCTAATTACCAGTTCCTGCTGGGCGGACCGCAGCGCGGCGATATCGTGGTCTTCCGGCCCCCGGTGCAGGGCGAATCCGAGGACTATATCAAGCGCGTGATCGCCGTGCCGGGCGAGGCGGTGCAGGTCAAGGCCTACGACGGCGTCTACGTGAACGGCCACAAACTCGACGAGCCGTATATCAAGGACACGCCCGATTACAACTGGCCGGAGACGGGCGGGGCAGAGGTGGTGCCGGCGGGGCACCTGTTCGTGCTGGGCGATAACCGCCGCAACAGCAGCGACTCCCACGCCTGGGGCTTCGTCGATATGACCAGCATCGTCGGCAAAGCCTGGATTTCGTACTGGCCGCGCGAGGTACTGGGCTTCCTGCCGCACCCCACCTACGCCGGTGTGGATACGCCGGCTCGGTAATCACCCCGAACGCAGCACATGGCGGGCGGCGGCGCAAAGCTGCCGCCTTTTTGCATCCCCGCAGCTATCGACTTGCGACTCCCCCCTGTGCTATAATCAGGATGACATAACTATGCGGATCGGGTGACAGGCGAGCGTGCGCTCGTCCGGCGATCCGGTGGGAGAGGATGCGCTTGGACCTACCACTCGACCAGGTACTGATCGGTGATTGCCGCGATGTACTCGCCACGCTGCCCGACAAGAGCGTGGACCTGATTTTCGCCGACCCGCCGTACAATCTCCAGTTGCAGCAGGAACTCTGGCGCCCCAACATGACCCGCGTGGACGGCGTGGACGCCGCCTGGGACCAGTTCGCGGACTTCGCCGCCTACGACCGCTTCACCGAAGCCTGGCTGGAGGCCTGCCGGCGCGTGCTCAAAGACACCGGCGCCCTCTGGGTCATCGGCAGCTACCACAACATCTATCGCGTGGGCAAGATCCTGATGGACCTGGGGTACTGGATATTAAATGACATCTCGTGGCAGAAAGTGAACGCCATGCCCCAATTTCGCGGCGTGCGCTTCACCAACGCGCATGAGACGCTGCTGTGGGCCAAGAAGTCGCGCACGCAGAAGCGCTATACGTTCAACTACCACGCGATGAAGAACCTGAACGACGAGAAGCAGATGCGTAGCGACTGGGAGATCCCGCTCTGCACCGGGGCCGAGCGCCTGAAGGTGGACGGGCACAAGGCCCACCCCACGCAAAAGCCCGAGGCGCTGCTCTACCGCGTGATCCTGGCGACCAGCAACCCCGGCGACGTGGTGCTCGACCCGTTCTTCGGCACGGGCACCACCGGGGCCGTCGCGCGCACGCTGCACCGGCACTGGATCGGCATCGAGCGCGATCCGGGCTACGCCGACCTGGCCCGTGCGCGCATCGCGTCGGTGCAGCCCGCCTTGCTGTCGGAGGCCCTCTATACCGACGACAACCGGCGCCGGGCGCCGCGCGTGCCCTTCGGCACGTTGCTGGAACAGGGCCTGTTGCAGCCCGGCCAGACGCTCTACCTGGGCAAGACGGGCCCCGCGGCGACGGTGCTGGCCGACGGCACGCTGCGCAGCGGCACGGTGCAGGGGTCGATCCACGCCGTGGGCCGGACGCTGGCGGGCTTGCCGTCGTGCAACGGCTGGGACGCGTGGTACTACGACGACCCCGCCACCGGCGAGCGGCAGGTGCTCGATACGTTGCGCCGGCGGATCCGGCTCGGCGGCACCGAACCGTTGCGCGCCGCCGGGGAATAGGGCGGCGGGCATGGCGTGGGCCGGTTTGAAACCGACCCCTACAGCGGCCAGCAGCGGTGACGCCCGGATATACGGCGCGGGCCGGTTTGAAACCGGCCCCACAATAGCCAACCGGCGCGATGATCGGATATACGGCGCGGGCCGGTTTCAAACCGGCCCGCGTCTTGTCCGCCTAGCCGGACACCGGCATTAGCGGGATCACCTGGTCGTCGGGGCGCTTGACGCGCTCCAGGCGGTTCAGTTGGGCGCGGCGCACTTGCAGGCCCGCCCAGTGGCGGGGGATGGCCGCCAGGGCGCGGGCGTGGGTGGGGCGCAGGGTCCAGGGCCGGCGCAGGGCCGGGACCGCGCGATCCCGCGCCTTGCGCATGCGGAACTCGTGGTGGACGACGCTGTAGAGCGTGCGGTAGAACTCGGGCACGTAGGCGCCCTGGAACATCAGGTCGAGGTCCTGGCTGTTCACCCAGTTGCGCTTGGTGCCCAGTTGCGCCTGCACCCGGTCGTAGAAGCGGGTACCGGGCAGCGGGTAGGAGACCGAGATGCCGATGTCGTCGGGGTTGCAGTCGCGAACCATCTGCAGCGTCTTCTCGATGTCGGCGCGCACCTCGCCGGGGTAGCCGAACTGCAGGAAGAAGCCGATGCGGATGCCCACCCGGTGCAGGTTTTTGGCCGCCGCGTAGATCTGTTCGACCTTGGTGCCCTTGTCCATAGCGTCGAGCACCTTCTGCGCGCCGCTCTCGGCGCCCACCCAGACGATGTCGCAGCCCGCTCGCTTCAACGCCTCGGGTACCCCCTCCTTGATCAGGTCCACGCGCAGCAGGCACTTGAAGGGGATGCGCGCGTCCAGCCGCTCGATCTCGTCGGCGAATTTCGGGATCCAGTTGGGCTTGAGGCCGAAAATATCGTCGGCGAACCAGATGTGATCGGGCGCGAAGTTGGCTTTGAGCCAGCGCACCTCGGCGGCCACGCTTTCGGGGCTGCGCACATTGTAGCGCTGGCCGTAGATCGGCTTGGCGCACCAGTTGCAATGGAACGGGCAGCCGCGCGTCGTCACCAGGTTCATCGAATAGTAGCCGTGGTGCTCGTGCCAGATCGCTTTGTACTTCGCAATATCGACCAGGTCCCAGGCGGGGAAGGGCAGGTCGTCGAGCGCGCGGATGAAATCGCGCTTGGTGTGGCTGGGCGCCGCCGGTGTCGACACGCCGACCACCGCCGCCGGGTCGCCTTCCTCGCGGCCGGTCAGGCAGTCGAGCAGTTCGGCCAGGGTCTTCTCGCCCTCGCCCAGCACGATGGCATCGGCTCCGGCGGCGAAATACTTCTCCTGGTGGTCTGTGGCATCGGAGCCGGAGATAATGACGTAGCAGCCACGGGCCTTGGCCGCCGGGATCATGCGGAAGGCGGCCTCGCGCATGCGCGTCAGGCACATCTTGCTCAAGTAGTTGAAGCTGTCCTCGTAGATGACGGCGAAGCGGGGGCGGTGGGCATCAAGGGCTGCCGTCCACTCGTCTTCGCTCTCGGCGAGCATGCTGTCGAACAGCGCCACATCGTAACCCTGCGCGCGCAGGTACGAGGCGGCGTAAAGGGTGCCGAGGGGCGGGTACGGCATCATGGTCGCCCACTCTTTGGGGTCGAAGCGTAAGTAGTACGACTGACCGAACAACACTTCGCTCATAGTGGTACTCCTTCCTGCGCTGGGCCATTCCCGCGATTATAGTGCGATCCCGGCGTGGCGTCAATGTATCGCGGCCTGCCATCCGGCCATGCACCCTGATTCTGCGCCGTGCAGACACGAAGGCGCGAAAAACAAGACGGACATAAAGCGGCTTCGCGGCGAACTTATCACCGGCTGCGAGGCAGCGGCACCGATTGGCGCCCGTGGCCCACATTCCTGCTAACGCCGCGCCCGCGCGAAAAGTAGCGGGGCGCCCCCCTAGCGCGGGGTCGAGTGGCCTGTTAGGTGTAGTTGCGCGATTTATCGCGCCGTACTCGTTGGTTGTTAGCGTATTCGGTCCCCAACAGGTCGCTGGAACCTGCGCTAGCGCGAGACACGCAGATTTTCGTCCAGTGAGGGGCGGTGCGTATACATGACGCAGTTCCGGCCTGCACCTTTGGCCCGGTACAGGGCCTGGTCGGCGTCGCGCAGCAGTTGGGCGCCGTCGCGCACCGAGGCTTCGCGCGTGCAGACGCCCAGGCTGGCCGTCAGGTGCACGGCGAGCGGCGGGCTGTCGGGGGCCGGGGTGACAAGGAAAGGCGCCCCGGCGATGCGCTGGCGGATGCGCTCAGCCGTTTGCACGGCCTCGGCCAGCCCTGTCTCCGGCAGCAACAGGGTAAACTCCTCGCCGCCGTAGCGCGCGAACACGTCGTTGCTGCGCGCCAGCCGGTTCAAGCGCCGGGCCAGGTCCAGCAACACCTGGTCGCCCACCTGGTGCCCATAGGTGTCGTTGACCCGCTTGAAATGGTCCACGTCGATCATGATGCAACTCAGCGGGCGATCATAGCGCTGGCTGCGGATCATTTCCTCGCGCAGCTTCTGCTCCAGGTAGCGGCGATTGAAAATGCCGGTCAGTGGGTCGTGCACGGCCAGGGTCGCCACTTCCTCGTAGAGTTGGACATTGGCGATGGAGAGCGCCACCTGGTTGGCGGCGGTTTGCAGCCGGTCCACCTCTTCGCGGGTCCAGCGGCGCGGCTGCCGCGCGCTGGCGAGCAGGATCGCGCCCAGCGTCTTGCCCCGCGCGATCATCGGCACGCCGAGCACGCCGCGCAATGGAAACATCCGGCGCACCTGGGTGTCGGCGTACTCCGACTGGTTCAGATCCTCGATGCGGATCGGGGCGTTGAGTTCGATCACAGCGCGGGCGATGGCCGGTTCCGTCCGTGCCCGCGGTAGTTTGCGGTAGCGGTCGTGCAGATAGCCGCTGGCCGCCGCGGGCTGCAAGCGGCCCTGGGCGTCAAGCAGCACAATATAGCAATCGGTCGGACCCGTGACCACGCGCCGGATCTCGTTGGCGATCTGGCGCAGCAGCGGTTCCAGTTCGAGTTGCGAGGTACAGAGGGTGCTGAGTTCGTTGAGCACGGCCAGTTCATGCTGGCGTTGCGCCATCACTTCCCAGAGCTGGTGCCGGCGCAGGGCCAGGCCCGCCTCGTTGGCCAGGATCTCGGCCACGCGCAACAGCGCCGGGTTGATCTGGTAGGGCCGGCCCCGATGGGCGATGGTCAGCACACCCTGGGTCACATCGTCGACCACCAGCGGCACATAGAGGATACTCACCAGGTCGAAGCGCGCGACCAGCCGCGGGTCGGGCCGTGGATCGGTGCGCGCGTCGGGAATCCAGACGATGCGGCGGCTACGCGCGGTCTGGATCGTCGCCGACGATTCTTCGTGGGGCGCGATGCGCCGGGCGGTGCCGATGGGCAGGGCTACGCCGTGGGCGGCCACCGGCGTCACCAGTTCGGTGGTGAGGTCGATGCGGTGCAGCAGGCAGTAATCGGCCTCGAAGATGCTGACCGCTTGCTCGATCAGTTCCTGGAATACGGCGCGCAGATTGGGCTGCTGGACAAACGCCTGGCTGATGCCGGCCAGGATGTGTAGCTCGCGCTCGCGGTCCGTCCGCTCGATCTCATGACTGAGCATGCGCGCGAGCAGCACCAGGGCCTCGCGAATCGCGGGCGTGAACTGGCGCGGGGCGGGATCGGCGGCGCTGAGGGTGCCGGCCACCTGGCCGTCGCTCAAACAGATGGGCACGCTGATACAGCAGGCGAGACCCAGTGGGGCCAGGAAGGGATCGGGCGGCGCATCGGGGGCCTGCCCATACTCGCCGGCCCGCAGCAGGGCCGCCGGGGGGTCGTCGGGGCCAACGACCTGATCGGGCTGCAACCCGGCGCCGTGGGTGTCGTGGATGGCCGCGATACGGTAGCCGCGACCCTCGCTGCGCGCGACGATGCGCACAGGCGTATCGAGGATCATGCCCATCAAGCGCAGCACATCCTGACTGGCCGTGCGGATGTCCTGGATGCTCCCCGCCAGGGGACGCAGCCGTTCGCGCGGTCGCTGCTCCGGGTCGCTCACGTCGCTATTGTCCTTGATGCCGGTGGTCTGCACCGCTGTCCGTAGTATCTCGTCGCCCCGCCCGAATCCGGCCGCCGGGCCCGCCGGTGTTGAAGATGCATTATACCATAGCCCGCCAGGCCGGATGGGTTAGCGCCCGCGGCGCAACGCCGCCACGAGCAGCGCATCGGCGATCCAATGCGCGAGGGCGGGGCCAAGTAGATTGCCGTGCGCACGGGTGCGCAACCATCCCAGCAACATCCCGGCCACGCCGGTCGAGAGCATGCCGCCGAGCACGCCGAGGGTATGCGCGTGCCGCCGCAGCGGGCGGGGCAGCGGCGTGGCCGCCGCGCCGATGTTGGTGCGTCGCATGGTATCGACGCCCACGGCACAATGCCACCCCGCGAAGGCGGCGCTACTCGCCGCCCAGGCCACCGGCTCGGAAGCGGCCCGCGCCCACGCCTCCCAGAGCAACCCGCGGAACAGCAACTCTTCAAACACCGCCACGCCCACCGGCAACTCGATCAGCACCCGCACCCAGAACGCCCGCCGCGAGAGCCCGCGGATGGGGCCGTACTCCAGCGGCGAGTCGAGCACCAGGGGCCGGGCAAAAAAGACCAGCGCGGGGGCGGCCAGCACGCCCCCCAGCACCAGGCCGCCGCCCAGCGCCACCGGCCAGCCTGCCCGCTGCACCCCGGCTTCGCGCAAGAGTTCGCGGACGCCGGTCCGCCGCGCCCGCGCTAGCGTGCC
>CBJNAR010000034.1:0-11302 GCA_966434075.1 uncultured bacterium | reverse complement strand
ATCTCACCCTCTCCACGCCCTCGTGGGCCAACTCGAGCGTTTCGATGGCGATGTTGTTCTGGGTGGCGTTGAGGTCCGATCCGGCCCACTTGGTGGGGAAGGCCTGCCAAAAGCGCCATTCCATCACCACGTCGCCACCCGCGGGATCATGCACGGCGATGGTGCCGTTGCGTAACTTCACCACGCCCTGCGTGATGTCGTAATACCAGTCCCATAGCTGCCGG
Source organism: uncultured bacterium (assembly GCA_966434075.1). Taxonomy (GTDB): domain Bacteria; phylum Chloroflexota; class Chloroflexia; order QHBQ01; family JAICKM01; genus JAICKM01. The sequence continues at coordinate 11,078 of CBJNAR010000034.1, read as the reverse complement.
TCGACAACGCCGCGGCGCAGCGTGAGGTTGGCTTGCTTGGTGCGACCCGGAAACTTGCGCAGGTAGGAATTGAGTCCGCCCTCCGGGTAGTCCTGGACCTCGGTTTCCAACTGCAAGCCGCCACACTCGCTGAACCCGGCCGGCGGCAGGTCGTCCAGGCGAATCTCGAAGCGAAAGGCCAGGAACGGGTCGTTCCGCGCATCCGATGAGGCCATATCAAGCGCCCCTTCCTTCCATAACTTGAATGCCGTTCTCGGTCTTGCCGATGCGGGCCACGACGAACTCGGCCGGCCACGGCGGCTGCACGCCCATCACGGCGGTCCGGCGCCCCGCGCCGGTTTCGGCCGGTGGGTTGGTGGAGGTGTCGGAGGCCACGCTATAGGCTTGCGCGGCTGTCGCGCCGTCGAGCATGCCGCGCCGCCAGAGATCGTCCAGGAACCCGCGCAGCACCCGTTCAAAGTCGCGCCACAGCGCCGGGTTGTTCGGCTCAAACACCAGCCATTGGGTGCCTGCTTCCAGCGACCGCTCGATCATGAGCAGCAAGCGGCGCACATTGACGTAGCGCCATTCGCTTTCACTGGAAAGGGTGCGGGCGCCCGCCACGCGCAGGCCGCGGCCCGCATACGCGCGCAACACGTTCACCTGGCCGTCGTTCAGCCGGCCGTGGATCAGGTCGTCAACCGCCACGGTGACATCCAGCGCCGCGTCCAGCACCTCGTTGGCCGGCGGCTTGTGCGGGCCGACCAGGGCTTCCACGCGGGCGTAGACTCCGGCGATGTGGCCGCTGGGCGGCACATCGCGCGGCGGGCTGCCCGGCTGCTGCGTATCCTCCACGCGCAGCCAGGGATAATAGAGCGCGGCATACGAGGTGTCGAAGTTCTGCCGCCAGGCGAGTACTGCTTCGGGATCGGCCGTCGGCGGCCAGCAGTCGAGGATCGCCACGCGATTCTTGAGCGCCTCGCAATGCGCGACCAGATCCTGTTGCAGCGCGCGGATCTGCACCGCGCTGAAAGCCGGCGGGAACTCTGGCTCGATCTCCGGGATGGCCGGTTGCGGTTCCTGATCGAGCAGATCGCAGCGCGGCGGCGCCCACTTGCGACGCGGCGCGGGCGGGACCGGCTTGGGCATGATATCGGGCATCGCCACGATACCGATTTCCGGCACCAACTCGAAGGCGGCCAGGCCCCAGCGTTTGTCGACCGGCGTGCCGCGCCCGCTCAGATGCTCCGGCGCCAGCGACCACAGCCCGTCCGCGCCGCCGGCCAGGTAGCCGATGCGCGGCAGGGCGTCCAGATCGAGCGCAGCTTGCGCGCCGGGCGCGGCCCAGGCCAGCACTGCGGCGCGGACGAGCAGCGATGTGGCTCCCCCGCCGGCCGGCCGGCGAACGCCCAGGCCGGCGGATGTAGTCGCCATAGGCCGGCCACCATCCGGTGTGTCGATCCACGGGGTCGCCGCCACCGGCAGGTCATCGTCCTGGTCGGCAATCCAATCGGGGTTGAGGATCTTCTCGACAAACCGGCCGTCGCTCCTGTCCAGGCTCAGGTCCCGCCATTGCTCTTGCGTCCCATCGGGCAGCCGGAGCGTCAGTGTGAAGCGGTCGCCGCCGGTGCGGGCGATCCGCACGGCGAGTTGCCTGGCCCACTGGCCCTCGCTGGCCGCGGTGAGGCGCAGCGTCCGCGCGTTGCGCCGATCCCGGATATCGAGGCCGGCGCACTGCGCGAAACGCGGGTCGGCCACGCGCACGATCCAGCAGGTGCGGCCCCCGGCGGCGAAAAAACCGGCCACCGCGGGCGCCAGGTAGCCTTGCGGAACGGGCGCGCCGAAGATGCTGGTGAACTGTGTCCAGCTCTCCACGCGCACCGGCCGGTGCAGCGGGCCGCGCGCGGCGATGCCGACGAAGCCGGCAATGTCCATCCGCGCGGCAGCCAGGGCGTGGGGCGCCAGATCGAGCCACTCGAAATAGACGCCGGGGGTACGGTAAGCAAGCATGGGGCTAGCCGGCTCCAATCTACACCATCTCCATCTCGACGGCCTCGACAACGATCTCGAGGCTCTCGATGGCGATCTCATTATTCTTGGCGTTGAAGCTGGGGCCGTCCAGCTTGCGCGGCCAGGCTTCGCGGAAGTTCCAGCGCACCGACGGCGCCCGCTGTTCGTTGAGCAGCGTGATCGACCCCGAATGGCGCTCGGTTTTGCCGTCGAGCACTTTCTTGCGCCAGTCCCAGAGGCCCTTGTCCTTGGTGAACCCGCGCTTGAAGGTGATGTTGCCGAACTTCTTCAAGCCGGGTATCTTGCGCACGGTGATATCCTCGCGGCCCGTGCGGTATTCGATAGCGTCGGTCTCCATGGAAATGCCGCTGCATTCCGAGAAACCCGCCGTGGTGACCCCGTCAATCACAACCAGAAAGTTGAATGACGCGAAGGGGTCGTCGCGATCTCCTGTTGCCATAGCTGCGCTCCTTATTGTTCAGGGCTGGTGCCCGCCCCGTCGTTCTGCGACGGGGCCTCTTTAGAGGCCGGCGCGGCTCAGGCCGGCGCCTCGGCGGTCTTCTGACTGATGCGGAAGATGACAAACTCGGCGGGCTTCACCGGCGCGATGCCGATGTAGCAAACCAGGCGGCCGTTGTCGATGTCGTCCTGGGTCATCGTGGTGCGGTCGCACTTGACGAAGAAGGCTTCTTCCTGGGTGAGCCCCATGAGCGCGCCGCTCTTCCAGACATTGATCAGGAAGTTGTTGATGCTGCGCCGCAGTTGCGCCCAGAGCGGCTCGTCGTTCGGCTCGAAGACGACCCATTGGGTGCCCCGGTAGATCGACTGCTCGATGAAGATAAACAGCCGCCGCACGTTGATATATCTCCACTGCGGGTCGCTCGACATGGTGCGCGCGCCCCAGACGCGGATGCCGCGCCCCTCGGTGCTGAAGTCGCGGATGCAGTTGACCCCGCGCGGGTTTAGCCTATCCTGCATGCCCTTGGGCACCGGGAATTCCAGGTTGGTGGCGTCGCGCAGCACCTCATTGGCCGGCGCTTTATGCACACCCCGATCGATATCCGTCCGGGCGATCAGCCCCGTCACGTGGCCGGTCGGCGGGATGCGCAGGGGCCGCTTGCCCAGCGGATCGTAAATCTCGATCCACGGGTAGTACACGGCGGCATAGCTTGTGTCCCGCAGGCTGGTAAGGTTCGTGGACTCTGTGTCGTTTTGCCCGCTGACCGTCGAGACCACGGCAAAGCGGTCTTTGAGCTGTTCGCACTGGTTGATGATATTGTCTATGACGGGCGCCAGGTTGCCGTTCAAGGCGGTGTCGGGCGCCGCGATGAGCGAGAGATCGGTGATCGCTTCGAGGGCCGCCAGCCCGCGCCCGCGGCCCAGCAACTCCTCGGATCGGGGGCTGCCGGGCACCAGCGGGTCCATGTTGCCGGTGTACGTGCCGGCTGTGATCGGGTCGCCGTCGCCGCCGCCGGTGCCGAGTTGGGCATAGTTGTTGACCGCATCCGTGGGCACCGGGTCCGGGGTGTCGGTATCGAACCAGACGCGCACCAGGTGGGATGCCGAGTTCACGACGTTTTCCACATTGTTGCTGGCGCCGTGGGTATGGACCAGGTCGTCGTATTGTTCGACGGCGTCGGGTAGGACCAGCGCCGGGTTGCCGGCGTTTCGCACATTCAGCGGATCGAGAAAGGAGTCCATGTTGGGTAGGCGCCGGTAGTAGAGCAGCGTCAGCTTGAACCAGGGGCGGCCCGCGTCCTCGTCCCGGTGGGTGGCATTGTCGATGCGCACGAGGATGTTATTGCCCCAGGCGCCCCGCCCGACAGCCATCAGCACCAGGTTGCCCACGGTGCGGGTGGTCGGCAGGGGCGCGGTTTCCGAGACCACCCGCGCGATAAACAGGCGCTGCCCGCCGTTGTCGAAGAAGCCCTGGACGGCGTGCGGCATGACGGAGTTGGTCAGATACGTGCCATACCAGCGTTGGAACTCCAGCCAGCTCAACACCAGCCGCGGATGTTCGGGGCCGCGCTCCGTCGGCCCGATGAAGGCTGCGGTGCTGGTGCTGACCCCTTCGATGGGCCGCGGCCCGGTGGTTTGCTCCTCGATATAGACTCCAGGGGAGAGATATTCAGGCATGCGAAGCCTCCTTATACGGCTCAGAGAACGAGGAACGCCGGGGCGAGCACGGTGGCCCGCTGCCGCACCGGCACATTCGGTATGGTCAGGCTGGTGCCGTCCGGCAGCGTGGCCGTCAGGTCCACCGTGGCGTCCGGCTGGTTCAGCGCGAAGTAGTAGGTCCAGCCGCCATCGCGGCTGCTGGTCGCGGCGCCCGGTTGCCCGGCCACCGTGATCACCGCCCCGGCCACACCCCGGCCGCTCCGCAAGACCCAACCCCGCAGGGCCGTCTCGCGCAAGCTGGTCTCGCGCCAGCGGACCACGCACACGTTGGACACGTCGATGCTGGTTCCGTCGGGAAAGTCCACATGGACGGGGACCGGCCCGATGGCCCGTGTATCGGCGAACCAGAGCACCCAGTCTCCGCTGTCGCCGGTCGTGTAGGTGTTCGACCGGCCGGTGACGCGCACGCGGGCGCCGGCAATGGGCCGGCCGTCGGGACTGTGCAGGCTGCCACGCAGCAGCGTCGGGGCCAGGCGTCCCGCGGCGGTGTCTTCCGCACACCCACTGCCCACCAGTTCCGGGCGGAAGGTCACGGTGTTTGGGAACGGATAGGTGGCCCCCGGTTCCAGGCTAAACGAATACTGGCGCATCGGATCGCGCTGATCCGGGTCCGCGCTGGTGAGGTCCGGGTAGTTCAGGTTGCCCATCGGCACGCTGACCGCCTGGGTGACCGGCTGGTAGAGCGGGCTCGTGATCCGGACCAGATAGCGGCCGGGATCGAGGGTAATGCGCCGCTGCCCGCCGTCGGGCCATCGCACCAGGCCAAAGAACAGGTAATAGCCGCTGCGGTTGATCTGCATGACCATCTCCCAGGGCGTGGCGAAATCCTCGCGCGGGGCCGGCGCGACGCGGGCGGCCAGCCAGAACTGTAGCGGCCCAATGACGCGGGCCGGACTCTGCCCCCCCGCCCGATCGCGAGCAAATCCATCCCCCACACTGAAGACCAGCGTGGGCGTGAGACTAAAGCGTTCGGTCGGGTAGTTCATTTGCGTCGCTCTCATTGCTGACCGGCTTGATGCCCAGGTCGTTATGGACCGTGACTGCCCGCGCGTGCTGCATGGTCCGGCGGGAATCGATCCGCGTCACGCGCACTTGATAGCAGACGGACAGCCGGTAAGGTTCGCGCAAGGCCTGCCAGATGAGCGTTAACTCCTCCAGCGACAGCCGGCTGAAGATCACCCGTAACTCCTCGCCCTGCCCGCCCGCGGAATCGGGCAGCCGGATAATGGCGTTATCGTAGAGCGCCTGCATGGTCAGGCCGAGCAGCAGGTGGTCCGCGCCGCCCGAAGGGCCGAACGGGGTGACCAGAAAGAACAGGTTCAGCGCCAGGGGCGTCTCTTGCAGCGACTGGTGGCTGTTTCCACGCGTCGCCGGCTGATTCTTCAGAAACTCGTTCTCCGTGACCTGGTAGAGCCAGAGGGAGATCCGGTTTGCCGAGTCGCGCGCGGTCTCGGTGGGATTGCTAAAGACGATCGCCTGCTTGTTGCCCACAATGGGCCGGAGCACGGTGTCGGCGTTGTAGGCATCCCAGAGGATGTCGCGCAGGGCCTCGCTGGTGGCGGCCAGCACCTGATAGCTGCTCATAGGTTCCCCACTTTAGCGCAGACATGATGTCGCCGGTACAGCGATCTTCAGATTGGGCGCGGCGTCGCAACCCTCAGGGGCAGTTGCCGCCCTGAGCGCCCGAAGCGCTGTTCGGAGTCGTAGCGCCGGCGCCCGGCAGAGTGGTCGTCGTGCCACCCTGCGGCGGCTGAGCGCCCGTGGCAGGTGGCGCCGGCGGGGCTGGCGGGGCCGGCGGGGTCGGCGGGGTCGGCGGCGTTGGCGGGGGCGGCGGGGTCGAATCGGCGCTAGCGACGTCCATAGATGCCTTGCGGGCGATAAAGATCGTCACGGTGACGGTCTGGTCTTGCTCGTTCTTAAAGGTGATATCGGCGGGCACTTGGGCAGCTAATTGCACAAACCCGGCGCCGAAGGCAAAATGGCTCGCCGTCGAGTCCAGGGGTATCCAGCACCCAGCATTACCGACCTGGTAGGTCAGCTTGCCGAGATTCGTGGCGGCGTCGCTTTTAGGGTCGAGCGGCGTCCGCTGGATGAGCAGCATTTGCAGCTCCCGCTTATCGTTCTGCGGGATGCGGACCGTCACTGACTTCCCCATGCGGATCTCGACATCGATCCGGTCGTATGCCTCGACCTTCAGCGTCTCGGTGGCCGAAAAGGTGGGGCCGACCGGGTTCGCTACCTTGACCGACAGCGTGTAAGTTATGTCGTTCATCCCTGTAATCTCCTCATGATATGAACCATCATTGCCATCAACCGCTTGTGAACACCAGCGCGCGGGGCGCGGGGTTGGCTCGTGTCCACGCCGCCGGTCTCCCGCCGATCCCCGCCGTCCACAGGCATCCGCATCTCCTCCAAGTAGGGCGCGATGAAGCTGACCAGGGCGTCGAACTCCTGCAAATACCGCCGGCGCCCGCTAGGCACATGGGTGATATGCCCGCGCCAGACAGCCGGTTGCCCTTCCTCAGCGGTTTCCTCGAGCCAGATCCGGATGATGAACGAGTGGCTATCGGTGTCCTCTGGGTCCATCTGCCGCTACCCGCTAATGCCCGGCGCGAACTCGGCAGACGCCCGGTTGCGGCAGCCCCCCGCGGCAGCGGGCGCATCTATCGAGTTTCTCGTCCGACGGCCGTAGAGTGTGCACTGAGTATAGCAACCGCCTATCTGGATAGGCGTCTGCCAGGCGTCCGTGGCGGCGTCTAGGGGCCGTGCAAAAACGGGTGGGGCCACGTTAGCGATCTCCGCCCAGGGCATCCGGGGGGCGCAGCGCCGGGCGCGGCCCGGTCGTGGCCTGTTCCAGCGTCTGGATCTGCCGCTGCAACTCGCGTTGCAGGGTGGCGACCGCGCCGCGCATCTGCTTGAGACTGTGCACCACCTGCGGCAGCGACGGCTGATCTGCCCCTGCGGCCTCCATGATGGGCAGATCGGGTCCTTGTGACGGGCGCGCTGCCCGAATCCGGCGGTACAGCGCAACGGTTCGCTCGGCGGGTTCCACCCCAAGCTCCTCGGTGAGCGCCTGCACACAACGCTCGTACTGGCGCAGAGCGGCGGTACGGTCGCCCGCCAGGTAGTAGAGCCGCATTATCCGGCGATGCGTGCGTTCGCGGGCGCGGTCGTAGCGCAGAATGCGCATGCCGTATTCGAGTCCTGCTTCGTAGGCGCGCTGGGCCTCGCAATAACTGGTCAGCTTGTCCAGGGTCAGCAGGTAGATCGCTTGCAGGCGCTCACGCTCAAATAGGCACCAATCGTCGTAGCAACCTTCCAGCAGGTCACTTTGATACAGATTGACGGCATCATGGAGCGCCTGGGCCAGGGACGGGGTGAGATCCGCGCCCCGAACACCGCGGGTGGCGTGATGGGCCTGCTCGAAGACGGTGACATCGAGCCAGAGGTCGGCGTCCGGGTTGATGCGCACCCAGTCTACCTCTGCATACAGTAGGCGCCGGTCACTTGATGTCTCTACCGCTGTCTGGATCTGCCATACTGCCTGGCGTAAATACTTTTTCGCCTGCGCGGATGCGCAGTCGCCCCAGAACAGGCCGGCCAGCGTTTCGCGGGCATGGGCGCGGTCGCGGTACAGCAATAAGTAGGAGAAAAGCTCCCGCACCTTGCCGGCGTCAAAATCGCTCAGGATATGGCCGTCGCAGCACACCCTGAACTTCCCGAATAAGTTGATCTTGATAGCGGCCATCGTTCACACCTCGCGAACCACGCCAATTCTCGGATCTAACCGGACGGCGGCCCGGCGGTATCGCTAACATATAGGGTCACGCAATCAAAAAATCCGGTTTGCTGCGCCAAAGGCAATTGATCGGAATCCCTGGGGTTCGCCGCCATGTTCTATACAAGACAGGAATTGCACGGCTTGACAGCCGGCAGCGCATGGAGTATGATACTTTCCACCACTCTCCGTCCGATCATCGTCGATCACGCGGCGCCGCTCTGCGGCAGTGCTGATCCAGGCATGGCAGCTCCCTGATTTCCCACCTTATTAATGCGTCCAGGGATAGAGCAGTTAAGCGATTGCTGCTATCCGTGCGGGTCCCACGAGAAAATTGTAGACGGTGGGCGCTGGTCGGGACACGAAAAATACACATCTTCACCGGAAATATTTCGTCGTGCGGAGCCGTCTGACGCGGGAGGGACTACATGGCCGATCCCCAGGGACTATTGGCGCCGCTAGCGGGAGCTCAGATCGCCTATACTCCGTCTTCGTTCGGGGAGCTACTGCGGCGATATCGTCAGGATGCCGGACTGACCCAGGAGTTGTTGGCGACGCGTGCCGGGTTGAGCGCGCGTGCCATCCAGGGGATGGAAACGAGCGTCGGCCATGTGCCGCGAGCAGCGACTGTACAACGGTTGGCGACGGCCTTGGGCTTGGGCGTGGAAGACCAAGCGCGCCTCATGGCCGCGGTCCAGGGGAGCGTGGACGATGCAGCCCGCGCCGATCCGCCGGCGGCGAGAAGCCACACCCCCGCCCGACTCAACCGACAGCCGGTGGTAGATTCTCCCGTGACTCCAGCCTTGCTCGCGAATAGGCTTGATGGTGTACCGCTTACCTTCGGGAAACTGCTCCGGCACTATCGCCTGGCCGCCGGCCAGACGCAGGCGGAACTGGCGGAGCGGGCAGGTCTTAGTATGCGCGCGGTGCAGGATCTCGAACGCGAGGTAAACTGGACGCCCCGCGCCGAGACGGCCCACCGGCTCGCGGTGGCACTCAGCCTCGGACCGGAAGATGCGGCGTTGCTCGCAGCAGCCGGCGGACCGGCGGGCCATGGAGTCGCGCGCACTCGCCATAACTTGCCGGTTCCGCCGACCCTGTTTATTGGGCGCCACCGGGAAGTGGAAGCTATCCGCACGCACCTGGTGCAAGGTAACGTGCGATTGCTGACCCTGACCGGGCCGCCGGGTATCGACAAAACCCGCCTCGCTCTTACCGCCGCGGGGAGTTTGTTGGCGGGCTTCCCCGATGGAGTGATCTTCGTCCCGCTGGCCGCAATCACCGATCCCGTCCAGATGCCGGCGGCCATCGCCGCGGCACTGAGCTTACCCGTTGGGCCGGGGCGTGCTGTGCAGGATCGCCTGATCGATTATTTACGGGATAAGCAGCTGTTGCTGGTGCTGGATAACTTCGAGCAATTACTCAGTGGGTGGGCGCTGGTCCGCGACCTGCTGGCGGCGGCGCCGCGTTTGCGGGTATTGATCACGAGTCGCGCTCGGCTAAGTGTGGTGGAGGAAAAGCAAATCGTCGTGCCGGCCCTCGCGTTACCGCCGGCGGGAGCCGTGCCATCCACGGAACAGTTGGCTGCGGTAGAAGCCGTGGCGCTCTTTGTGGCGCGGGTGCGTGGTGTGCGGCCGGGCTTTCGGCTCACGATGGCCAACGCTTCTGCCGTTGCCGCGATCTGCCGCCGGCTGGAGGGCGTGCCGCTGGCCCTCGAACTGGCCGCCGCCCAATGCGCCACGCTGCCCCCGCAAAAGCTGGTTCAGCACCTGGCGCAACGGCTGCCCGTGTTGACCGCCGGCTTCCCCGACCTACCGGAGCGCCAGCGGACGCTGCGCGGCGCCATTGCCTGGAGCTATGCGCTGCTCAGTTCCACCGAGCAGTATCTCTTCCGCACGCTCGGCGTGTTTGTCGGGGGTTGGAGCCTTGCCGGCGCGGAGGCGGTCGCGGCGCTCCCCGATCCGGCGGCGGGTGGCGAGTCCGCCGCGCTGAGCGCCACCCTGGACAGCTTGATTGATAAAAGCCTGGTGACGCGTGCAGAAGGGCCGGATGGCCCGCGCTTCGGGATGTATGAGACCCTGCGTGAGTTCGCGCGGGAACAACTGGTCTTGGCGGGCGAGGAAGCCGCCGCACAAGAGCGGCATCTGGCCTACTTCCTGGCCCTGGCCAAATCCGCTAGGCCCCATCTGATCAGCGCCGCGCAGGTGATGTGGCTCGACCGGCTAGCGGCGGATCACGATAACTTGCGGGCCGCGCTGGAATGGACCCTTCGCGAGGGGCGGATCACCGCGGGGTTGCAACTCGCGATCGCCATCTGGCCCTTCTGGCGCATCCGCGGCCACGTTCGGGAAGGACAAAGCTGGTTAGCCGTGCTACTCGAACGCGATACCAGCTCTTCGCGGCAGCGTGCCGCCGCGTTGCATGCGGCGGCCAGCCTGGCCTACGCGATGCAAGATCGCCTGGCGGCGCGAGCGGCCTGGGACGAGAGCCTGGCCTTCTGCCGGGCGCTGGATGATCCACAGGGGATGGCCGAAGCGCTGAACGGGCTGGGTCTCATCGCCGCCAACCGGGACATGACAGCGGCGCGTGGACTGCATGAAGAAAGTGCGCGGCTCTTCGAGCAGTGCGGCGACCAGTGGGGTAGCGCGCGGGCACATTTTAACCTGGGCTTGTTGGCTGACCGCCAGGGAGATTTTGAGGTGGCGCGCCGTTTGTATATTGACGCCCTGATCAAGGCTCGCGCCGTTGGCGATCAGCGGCTTATGGCGCTGATCTTACTTAGTATCGGTAACATGCTGCTGGACGAAGGCGATCTAGTCGCGGCCGGCGACCACTACGCAGAATGCCTGCGTTTATCCCAGGCCATCGGTGACCAGATGGGGAGCGCGAATGCCCTTACCGGCCTTGCGAATGTCGCGCTGTATGCCGGCGATTACGCCACAGCTCGGCACGAGTGTGGTGCGGCGCTGACGATCGTCCAAGACCTGGGCGACCAATCGGCCGCCGCATCGCTCTTAATGGTGCTCGGTGACGTAGCTCGGCTTCAGGGCGATTTCGACCAGGCAGCGGCTTGCTATATCCAGAGTCGCGCCGATCACGAAGCCGCGGATGACCGCTACGGGATGGCCTGGGT
>CBJNAR010000033.1:0-11418 GCA_966434075.1 uncultured bacterium | reverse complement strand
CGTCGTGATGCGCACGATCTCGCAGCCCGCCTCGATCAAGCGCAGGGTCTGCGCGAAAGTTGCGTCGACATCCTTGGTCAGCGTGGTGGTCATCGACTGGATGCGGATGGGGTTGTTGCCGCCCACGCCCACGTTGCCGACCATCACCTCGCGCGTCTTGCGGCGCTTGTACATATACGGGTCGGCGCAATAGGGCAGCGCGGGGGCCGCCTCCGCAGATGCCGCACCGTTAGCGGGCATCCGCAACTTGATAGGCTGGGGAATCACCGAGTTACTCAAACCTGCTTACCTCTCCCAACTGGCCGGACGCGGGTCTCGGACGCCGGCCCTACATCTACACACGAAAAATAGGCCCATAATATATACGTTGCAGCGGGCCGGGCGATTTCGCCACGGCGCCACATTCATTATACCGGAAAGTTGCCCGAAGCAGAAATCCGCCTCGGGGCGGCACTCCGTCCGGGCACGCCCTGGGCGCTCCCCTACCTGATACCCGAGCAAAAGTTATCAATTTGGAAGAATCTTCGTCCGCCGGCTCTAACCATGCCCTAACCTGGGTTCTCTACCATGGGCCTGTGGGAGGTAGGTGAGCAGGTGCGCCAGGGCGCACCTGCGGGAGCATTACGGTGAAAGGGCCGTTAAGCGTATGGACGTTCGCACGTTGTTTCATGCCGCGCCGCCGGTGGCGTCCTCTGCTCAGGGCATTCAAGCGCGCAGTTTACGCCTGTGGTGGATCATCTTGACCGTGGGGGCGGTGCTGCCCTTCGCGGTCGTGCAACTGCCGCCGCTGTACGATTATTATCACTGGGTCTTTGTGGGGCACCTGGTGCCGCTGCTCCTGCCGGGGGCGCGGGGCACCGCCCCGGCGGTGAACAGCCTGTACGGGTTGACCCTGCTGCCGATCCCGAACCTTGGGGCGCCGGTGCTGATCGCCCTGCTCAGCCTCGTGCTGCCGGTGGGGGTGGCCGGACGCGTCTTCTTGACGCTCTGCGTGCTGGCCTTCGCGTACGGGTTCGCCTTCCTGGTGCGGGCGATCCAGGCGCGGCCCACGGCGCTCGAATTGCTGGGCTTCCCGGTGGCCTTCGGCTACTTCATGTACAAGGGCTACGACAGCTACCTGCTCTCGCTGGCGCTGGCCTTCTTCGCCGTGGGCACGCTGCACCGGGTCACATGCGGGGGCACGGCGCGCCCGGCCCGGCGCGCCATCGTGTGGCTGGCCGGTCTCGGCGTGGGGTTGTATCTCTGCCATCTCTTCGGCTGGATGGTCTTTGCGCCGGCAACCGGGATCTATACCCTGCGCCTGATGCGTCAGGCCCGGTGGCGGGCGGGGCTCGGGCTGGGCAGCACAGTGCTTCCGGCTCTCGCGCTACTCGGCTGGTATACGGCGGGCAGCATCGGCGGTTCCAAGGTGATCCTCTATCCGCTGCTGTCGGAGAAAATCCTGTCGCTGGTCGAACCGCTCATGCTGTTCCTGCGGACGGACCCGTTCACGCCGCCACTCGCCACCTTCTGGACCAACCTGGGCGGCGGGCTGCTGATCCTGGCGCTGCTGGTCGCCAACCTGGCCTCTCCCCTGCGCAAACAGCCCTGGCTGCCGCTGCTCCTGCCGGCGGCGATCCTCGGCGGGATCGCGCTGGCGCTGCCGATCAGCGAATTCAGCGGCGATATCCGGCCCGACGAGCGCTTTGTGCTGCCTGCGGTGATGCTGGGCTTGGCGAGCCTGCGCTTCAAACCACTCACGGTGGGGCGTGGCGCGGCGATGAGTGCCGTGGTTCTGCTCATCCTGAGCTACCATCTTGTCGAGTACCGCAGCGCCGGCACCGCCCTGAGCGAAATCCAGCAAAGCACCGCGGCGGTGCTGCCGCCGGGCGCCGCCGTCCTGTCGCTGACGGTGAACAGCGGCGCGACCCATGCCCCCTGTGCTGCCGGCGCGGACGTGTTCTCGGTGGGCGCCCCCACGCTCAAGTGGTTCGGCCTGGAGCGCTTGCTTGGATCGGGGGCGGCGCTCGGCGCCAACGTCATGCCGACCTCGCTGGTCCATGCAAAGATCGGCGCGCAGCCGGTACCCAATCTCACTGTCGTCGAAATGAGTCCGGGCCAGATCCGCGCCGCCGGGCCGCTGGGCTTAGAGATGGCCGGGCTGTATCCGTATATCGAGGTTTTCGGATGCCCGCAAGACCTTGATACCGTGAGGGCGGCTTTCACCCCGCAATATGAGACGGTGGCCGGTGGCCGCTATTACGCCGTTTTAGGCCGCCCGCCCGCGCGCTAAGCGGCTTCATGGCGAGCGCCGGATGCAGGAATCGCGGCGAAGTGGTACGATACGGACATGGTCCCATCCGGTGGTGCGGAGGGACCGGCGAGGTCGTGGGTCATGCGCGTACTGGTGGTCGAAGATGAGATGCGCCTGGCGGCCCTGGTGCGCCAGGCGTTGGAAGAAGAGTCCTACGCCGTCGATGTCGCGTATACCGGGCGCGCGGCCCTGGAATGGCTGCGCCTGGTGACATATGATCTGATCGTTCTCGACCTGATGTTGCCGGAAATCGACGGGCTGGAAGTGTGCCGCCGCTATCGGGCCGCGGGCGGACGCACGCCGATCCTCATGCTGACGGCCCGCGATACCCTGGACGATCGGGTGCGCGGGCTGGACAGCGGCGCCGACGACTACCTCGTCAAGCCCTTCGGCATGCCCGAATTGCTCGCCCGCCTGCGGGCGCTGGCCCGCCGCGAAGGCCCGAGCAAGACGCCCCAGTTGCAGGTGGGCGACCTCATCCTGGACACGGTGTCCAAGCGTGCCCAGCGGGCGGGGCACTCCATCGACCTAACGGCTACCGAATACGCTTTGCTGGAGTTGCTGATGCGGCACCCCGGCCAGGTTCTCTCCCGCGATCAGATTATCGACCATGTGTGGAACGCCGACTTCGGCGCCGGCTCCAAGCTGATCGATGTTTACATCCACTACCTACGGCGCAAAATCGACAACGAGTATCCCGCCAAACTCCTCCACACGGTGCGCGGGATGGGCTACCGTATCGGAGACGAGAATGCGGGCGCATAGCGGGCCATGGTGGCGGAATTGGCTCGCGCGACTGCAAACGTTGCGCGTCCGGTTGGTGTTGTGGTCGCTGCTGGTCAACGCCCTGCTGCTGATCGGGTTGGGGGTGGGCGTCGGGTTGGTGTTGCGCCAGATCCAGTATCAGCAAATGGACGACCGCCTGCACGTCAGCGCCGCGGAACTGACCCGCTCGGTGGAAATTGACGACTTGCAGGTGAACATCAGGCCCAATGAGCTAACGGAATTGGCCGATCGGGGGGTGTTTGGCTGGGTGGTCGATCCCGCGGGGCGGGTGCTCAAGACATTCGGGCAGGCCACATCGCTGCCCTGGCCCGGCCTCTGGGCGCCCGGTTCTTTCCGCGATCTCACGCTCGGTTCCACCGAGGTCCGGCTTTACCAGCAGGAACCCGGCGAGGCGGGTAGCCGCATCGCCGGAGGGATTTCGCTCGTGCTGGGGACCTCGCGCGAACCGGCGGAGCGCACGTCGCGGGCGGTGTTGCTGATCCTGAGTGTGGCGATCCCGCTGGGGCTGGCTGTGGCGGCGGCGGGGGCGATGTTTCTCGCCGGGCGCGCGCTGGCGCCCATCAGCACGATTACCGCGCAAGCGCGGCGCATCGGGCGCGCCAACCTGAGCGAACGGCTGGCCCTGCCCGGCCCGCGCGACGAAGTGGGCCAGTTGGCCGACACCTTCGACGATATGCTCGCCCGCTTGCAGGCCGCCTTCGAGCATGAGCGCCAGTTTCTGGCCGACGCCTCGCATGAGTTGCGGACGCCGCTGGGCCTGTTGCGGATGCAGATCGATCTGGCGCAGAGCCGCCCGCGCGACGCGGCCACCATGACCGCGATGGTGCGGGCGATGGGCGCCGACGTGGACCGCATGACCCGGCTGGTTGAAGCGATGCTGGCCCTGACCCGCCTGGAGAGCGCGCAGGCCGCGCCCGCGCCGGTGGATCTGTACGATGTGCTGGGCGGTCTGGTGAGCCAACTCGAACCGCTCGCGCTGGAGCGGCAGATCACCCTTGCCCTCGACAGCCCCACCGAGGCGGGTGTGCTGGGAGATCGGGATCGGCTCGTGCAGCTATTCCTCAACCTGCTGGACAATGCGCTGAAGTACACTCCACCAGGCGGGCAGATCTGCGTCCGGGTGCGGCGCGCGGCGGCGAGCTGGGAGATCCAGGTCGCCGATAGCGGGCCGGGGATCCCTCCGGAGCATCTGCCGCACCTGTTCGACCGCTTCTACCGGGTCGATACCTCGCGGGCGCGCGAAACGGGCGGTCTGGGCCTCGGCCTCGCCATCGCGCAGGCCATCGCCCACCAGCACGGCGGCGCCATCACCGTCGCGAGCATCCCCGGCCAGGGCACTACCTTCGCCGTCACCTTGCCTGCGGCGTTCTGACCCCGGCCTCCTACGCGGGCGTCAAAAACCCCGATCCTTCTCCCGCATGTCCTGCGGTGATGATCGGGGTCTGGCGGCCAGCGGCGGCGGATGCGGGATCAGCGCGCGGGGGCCGGGGTCAGGAAAATATCGGTGATTGGGTGCCCGGCGACGACCGAACTGAGTAACAGGCCGCCCACGCACAGGAAGGCGAGAAACACCAGCAGCAAGAGCGCCCCGCCGCCTATCCACAAGACGGTAGTTGTGCTCTCGTCGCCCTCTTCATCCTCAGCTTGCTTCGACAAGCGCAGCGCGGATGGGGGTGGATTTTGCGTGCTCATGGATCGAAACTCCTCCTCTGGGCAATCGCCTGCCGCGACGGCACGTGCGGCAGCGCGCCCCATTATACCTTTAACCCGCCGGCAGCGTCAAACCAATTTCTCGCGCACGCGGGCGGCGATGTGCCGAAAGACGGCGGCCTCCGCGGCGTCGGGGTTGGCGGCCAGCAGCGGGTGCCCTGCGGCGATCCCGCGGCTGATCGCCAGGTCCATCGGGATGCGGCCCAGTACCTCGATCTCGGTATCTTGCACAGCCCAGGGCCGGTCGCTGTGGTGAAACACCTCCACCCGTTCGCCGCAGTGCGGGCAGTACAGGTAGCTCATGTTCTCGACCAGTCCCAGGATCGGCACATGGCTCTGGCGGAACATGGCGAGCGACCGGCCCGCGTCCAGCAGCGACAGGTCTTGCGGCGTGGTGACGACCACGGCGCCGTCCACCGGCACCGCCTGGAGCAGGCTCTGTTGCGGCTCCCCGGTGCCGGGCGGCAGATCGACCAGCAGATAGTCAAGCCGGTCCCAGAGCACGTCGCGGATGGTCTGGGTCACGATGCGCCCGGTGAACAGCGGGTGAGGCATGACGGCCTGGGCCTCGCCCACCAGCAGCCCGATTGACATCACCTGCAGGCCGAACCGATCCAGCGGCGGGATATACGGCTCTTTGCCGGCGCGGGCCACAGGCAGCCAGCCGCGCGCTTCCTCTTGCCGCCGCACGCCCAGCATCAGCGGGATGTTGGGGCCGTAGATATCGGCGTCGAAGACGCCGGTGCGCGCGCCGGTCTGGGCCAGGGCCAGCGCCAGGTTCACGGTGACGGTGGTTTTGCCCACGCCGCCCTTGCCGCTGGCAACCGCCAGCACCCGCGCCACGCCCGCGATCCGCTCCGCCATGCCCGCTCCTCCCTGTCCGCCGTTCGTCTTCTATATAACGTGCGATCCGGGGCGAAACGCGCTGCCCACCGGGATGACAAGGGCGGGCGCGCGGAGTATGATAGGAAGGATCACAGCCACTCGCCTGGAAGGAGATACACCCATGCCGTGGGACCCCCAACGCTATCTGCAATTCGCCACCCAGCGCGCGGCGCCGTTCGACGACCTCGCCGGCCTAATCCATATCCGCGACGGGCTACAGGTCGTGGATCTGGGCTGCGGCACGGGCGACCTAACCCGCCGCCTGGCCGATCTGCTGCCCGAAAGCCATGTCGTGGGCATCGACAGCTCGCCCGAGATGCTGGCCCGCGCGCAGGAGCAGGCCCGATCGGGCCTCCGTTTCCAGTTGGGCGACATCGCGACCGTGACCGGGGATTGGGACCTGGTGTTCTCGCACGCCGCGCTGCAATGGCTGCCCGACCACCCGGCGCTGATCCCGCGGGTGCTGGGCCTGGTGCGGCCCGGCGGGCAGTTGGTGGTGCAGATGCCGTCCAACCACGGCCATGCCACCCACCGCCTCATCGCCGACATCGCGGCGGAAGAGCCGTTCAGCAGCGCGCTCGGCGGCTGGACGCGCCAATCGCCGGTGCTGCCCCTGGAGCAGTACGCCGCCCTGCTCTACGCTCACGGCGGGCGCGACCTGACCGTCTTCGAGAAGATCTATCCCCATGTGCTGGACGACGCCGATGCCCTGGCCGATTGGACCTCGGGCACGGCGCTGGTGCCCTATTTCGAGCGGCTGCCCGACGCGTTGCGGGCGGCCTTCATGGACCGCTACCGGGCCCGGCTGCGTGCGCTCTGGCCCCAGGGGCCGGTATTCTACGGCTTCCGGCGCATCCTGTTCGCCGCAACCCGCGCCGCTTAGTTCGCCCGCGTACCTGAGCAGGTAGGTGCGGCGGCTGACTCTATTATGCTTTGTGCATTTCGTCTGCTCATCGTCGCCTTATGCGCGGCGGAGTTATTTGGATTGGCTCTTATTCCGAGTCCTGCTCAAGGGGTTGGATAGATGCGTTATGAACCGAATCGATAGCGCCACCAAAACACAAGGTGCTCTACCCCCGTGATCCCGACCGTGCTGACCAGCTTCGTTGGGCGGACGCGCGAAATAGGGGAAGTCGTGCGCCTCCTGGCCTCTTCGCGGCTGGTTACGCTGACAGGAACTGCCGGCTGCGGCAAAACCCGTCTCGCCCTGCGCGTTGCCGCCGAGGTGCAGAGTCAATATGCAGACGGCGTTCACTGGGTGGAACTTGCGCGACAGGCCGACCCGGGCTTTGTGCCCCAGGCCATTGCACGGGTCATGCATGTGACCGAGCAGCCCGGCCGCCCGGTAGTGGACGTGTTGCTGGATGCGGTCCATGATAAGCATCTCCTGCTGGTGCTGGACAACTGTGAGCACGTTCTGAGCGCGTGTAGCCAACTGGTGGAAACCCTGCTGGTGGCGACTGAGGTACACATTCTAGCAACAAGCCGCGAGCCGCTTGCCGTTACCGGCGAGATGCGCTATCCGGTGCCGCCCATGGCGCTGCCCCCGCGTGATCTCCCAGCCGATCGTATGGCGCAATTCGATGCGATTCAGCTATTTGTTGAGCGCGCACGGGCTATCTTGCCCGACTTTGCACTGACCACTGACAACACGGCGGTGATCGCCGGCATTTGCCGCCATCTTGATGGCATCCCATTGGCGATTGAGCTGGCGACCGCGCGTGTCAACGTGCTGACTGTCGAGCAAATCGCTGCACGCATCGCTGATCGTTTTGACGTGCTGAGTGCAGCGTCTCACGTAACCTATAGTCATCATCGCAGCCTGCACTCCGCAATTGAGTGGAGTTACGATTTACTTCCTCCGGCAGAACAGATCACGCTGCGGCGGCTGTCGGTGTTTGCGGGTGGTTGTTCATTGGCCACTGCGGAAGCCGTGTGCGCCGATGACGTGATTGAAGGCAGCAGTCAGGTGGAACGCCAACAGGTGCTTGATCTGCTGTCCTCGCTCGTCAACAAGTCACTCGTTGTGGCCCAAACGCTCCAACCGGGCGAGGCCCGCTATGCCTTGCTTGAGACGATCCGGCAGTATGCGCAAGAGAAGTTGCGCGCCTCCGGCGAGTGGTCGGTGATACACGACCGCAATCTCAAATGCTTCCTGCAGTTGACCGAGGAAACGGTGCCAAAACTTAGCGGTCAGTACCAACATCTGTGGTTGGACTGGCTGGACCGCGAATACGCCAATATTCGGGCCGCCCTGGCCTGGTCGCTGGAGAGCGATCACATCGAAGCAGGACTGCGAATAGCCATTGCAATCTATCAATTTTGGACAATACGGGACTATGTTCAAGAAGGGCTGACTTGGGTTGAGCGACTGCTCGCCC
Source organism: uncultured bacterium (assembly GCA_966434075.1). Lineage (GTDB taxonomy): Bacteria > Chloroflexota > Chloroflexia > QHBQ01 > JAICKM01 > JAICKM01. The sequence goes on along the minus strand of CBJNAR010000033.1, from coordinate 3,363 downwards.
AGGCGGACGAGAGAGTATCCGCGGTGGTCCATGCCCACGCGCTCGCCTATGCGGCATTCCTCGCAGGGTTTCGGGGCAATACTCGCGCGCAAATGGAGCATGGGGCGGAAGCCGCGGTCTTAGCTGAGGCAACGGGGGATGAAGGCAAGCGCGCGCTCGTTTGGGCCCTGGCTGCTCAGGCTTATAGCGCACGGGCAGCAAGTGATTATCGAACCGAGTTCACCATCGGTCAGCGCGTCATTCAACTGAATCGCGAGTTAGAGGACAGATATCAATTAGGCGTGACCTTGAGTATATACAGCTTTTCAGCCATGGGACTCGGCAAGTATGATGACGCCCGTGCTATGCTGGACGACGGCCTGATGCTGCTTCGTGAGGCGGGCGATCCGTATCGGATCGCCATGGCACTCAACTTCTCGGGCGATCTGGCGCGCTGTGAGCAGAAGTACGCCCAAGCGCAAAGGGCTTATGAAGAGAGTGTATCGCTTCTTCGTGAACTCGGCGCCGTCCGCGATCTGGCATCGGCTTTACAAAATCTGGGACACACCTGCCTGCATCTAGGTCATGTCGAGCGCGCCTACACCCTTTTCAGTGAGAGCCTGGCAACGCAACTCGCCCAGCGCAACACGCCGGGTGTGGCAGAATGTCTCATTGGCTTCGCGGCGCTGGCAATCGCCAGGGCGTGGCCCGCCGCCGGAGCGCGCTTGCTCGCCGCTGCCGCTGCCACCGGCGGGCCGCGCGTCGCCACTGCGTGGGCAGCCACGCGAATAGACTATGACCATTACCTCGCTCGCGCCCGGGCCGCCCTGACCGAGACAGAGTTCCAGGCTGAGCAGGCGGCAGGACACACCTTCTCCCTTGAGCAAGCGATAGATTATGCTCGAAACCTGCCCCTCCAACCAGCAGCGACACCAGCGATCAGGGAAAAGTCGGACAACCTGACCGCGCGCCAGCGGGAAGTCGCAGCGCTAGTCGCCGAGGGCAGGTCGAATGGAGAGATTGCGGACGAACTGGTAGTGAGTAAGCGTACTGTTGAAAAGCACATCGCCAACATCCTGTCCTCACTAGGGTTCACGACACGCGCCCAGATTGTGCGCTGGGCCGTTGACACCGGACTGGTGACGGCACGCGAATAAGGCAACGGATACGTGAACGAAACGGCGGTTCGGGTTGAGAGGGACGCTGCGTCTCTCCGCACGTAGGGTGGGAAAATACGTGTGCGGATACGTGCGTCCACGAATGCGGCTGCGGGCGATTTATCCTAGAGTGTGGATGTCATCGGTACCCACCGAGATCCCAACCACAGTCCCCATACGAAAGGAGAACTTCGCCATGACAGCCGAACAAAACAAAGCCATCGTGCGCCGTTTCTACAAAGCCTTCGAGGCCGACGACCAGGACGCCTTGAACCAGGTTCTGGCACCCGATCTCGCGGCTTACTCACATGGTGGGCCCGGCCCGCAGAAACGCGAAGCCCATGTGCAAGGGATTAGCACGTGGAACGCGGCTTTCCGCAATACGCATTTCACCATCGAAGACCAGATCGCCGAGGGGGACAAGGTCGCCACCCGCGTGACTCTGCGCGCCGTCCATAGTGGTAACCCCTTTCAGGGTCTGCCCCCGACCGGCAAGCCGATTGCCATGAGCGGGATCAGCATCGAACGTATTAAGGACGGCAAGATCGTGGAACGCCAGGTCAACTCCGACATGCTGGGCGTGATGCAGCAGCTTGGCCTTGTTCCGCCGCCACAGACCGCCAGGTAATAGATCTTCATGGGCTAAAGCGGATCGTCTGGAACGAGTCCGGCTGGTCAGTAGCCTGGCACTCAATCGCGGCGATGCTGCCCACTCGTTCGCTGAGTTTTTGAAGTGCTTTAGCCCGCCGCCACCGCTTCCTGGCTGGCTGTCCGCAGGCCTGTCGCCATCTGGACGGGTGGCGTATCCGGCGCGCCCCTGTTCCCTGGGCTAAATGCAACTGCAGTACGAGAAAGGACGGGGCGCGCTCCCGTGCGTGGTGGCGCGCCCGGTTCACGATTCTCCGTTCCCCTTACCCCCTTGACTCCTGTGCTATAATCGGGTGAGAGCCTCGTTCCATCCACCTGCTTTTATTCTGCCGATCCGCCCGACCCGCTTCTCCAGTTCTGCTACGCCATAGGCTCCCGTTACGCCCGCCGGGCTATCCGATTGCCGTCCCACCTCCTTCCTCCTGTATCTACTCATCACAGCGTCCAGTACTGCCGCTAAAGGACGCGCCCAACGGTTGCAATGCGAACCCAATACACCATCTTCGCTCACGATGCAGGCATGTGCCGGCCTGCCCGTAGCGCTTGATCGGGGCTATGGCTCATCATATGAGGAGGGAACTGCCCGTGAACACCGCCGACACAATGGTGATCCGCACCCAGGATTTGCGTAAGACCTTTAAGGGCGTGCAAGCGCTCAACGGCCTGACGCTGAACGTCCCGAAAAACTCGATTTTCGGCTTTCTCGGACCCAACGGCGCGGGCAAAAGCACCACGATCAAGCTCTTGCTCGGCTTGATCCGACCGACGGGCGGCAGCGCCGCCGTGTTCGGTCAGGATATCACCCACGACAGCGTCTCCATTCGCCAGCGTGTCGGCTACCTGGCCCAGGATCCGCGCTATTACGAGCACCTGACTGCTCGCGAGACGCTACGCTATACCGCTCACTTCTTCTACAGCGGCCCTCCACACCTGATCGAAGACCGGGTCACGGAGATGCTCGATTTGGTGGGCCTGGCCGACAAAGCCGATCGCCCGATCAAGGGCTTCTCCGGCGGTGAGCGCCAGCGCCTCGGCATCGCCCAGGCGCAGGTCAACTACCCCGACCTGCTGATCCTCGACGAACCCGCCGCATCGCTCGACCCGCAGGGCCGCCACGATGTGCTCGCGGTTATGGAGAAGTTGCGGAAATACACCACCATCTTCTACTCGACCCATATCCTGGAGGATGTGCAGCGGGTCAGCGACACCGTGGCGATCCTTAACCGCGGGCAACTGATCGCCGAGGCGCCCATTGCCGAACTGCTGGCGGGCACCGGCGGCACGACCATCTATACACTCACTGTGAAGGGCGACCCCGGCACCCTCGCAACCCGCGTGCGGAGCCAGCCCTGGGTCCAGGATCTGCACGGCGCCGCGGATGACGGCCTGACCACCTGGCAGGTGAGTGTGAGCGATCCGGATGCCGCGGAGGCCCAACTGCTACGGCTCGTGTTGACCGATCCCGCCGTGACCGTGACCGCCTTCGGGCGCAAAGTCTACAACCTGGAAGAAGTATTCCTCAGCCTGGTGGAAGGGAGCAACCAAAATGGCCGCTAACACAACTTTGCAGCAAGACGCC
>CBJNAR010000032.1:0-11428 GCA_966434075.1 uncultured bacterium | reverse complement strand
GCGCCATCGGCGTCACGATCATTGCGCTGCTGACCGAATGGACGCTGGCCCGGCGCAACATCTGGGCGATGGGCCCGGCGTTGCTGGCGGCCATGGAGCACCACACCTGGCCCGCCCGGCCCCTGCGGCGCCGCTACACGCTCTGGGTGGCCGGCGGTTCGCCGGCGACCGGCGCCGCCGCCACTTACACAGCGGCGCTGGCCGCGGCCCTACCCGCCGTCCAGGTGACGACCCAGCCGCCCGATTTGCGGAGCGTGCGGCTGCTGCACATCCAGCACGAGGACGGCGCCTGGGACGAAGCCGCCCTCACCGGGGTCGTGCAGCAGGCGCGCTATGCCGGCGTGCCCGTCGCCGTCACGGAGCACCGCGCCGGCCCGGTTGCGCGGCCCTGGGAGCGCGACGCCGCTGTCCTGGTCGCGCTGACCGCGGACGACGCCGCGCTGTTGCGGGCCCGCTGGCCCGCGAAGCGGGTCGAACTTCTGCCGCTCGATCCCGACACAAGCCGGCCGCGCACGGCAGCGGCCCATTTGGCCCTTTGGCGCACCCTGGAAAGCAGTTCGTAAAGGAGGAACTATGCCCGGCACATACACCTTCCCCGGCGTCTACATCGAGGAGATCCCGAGCGGCGTGCACACCATAACTGGGGTCAGCACGTCCGACACGGCCTTCGTCGATTTCTTCGCGCGGGGGCCTGTCGATACGGCGGTGCGCTGCACCAGCTTCGCCGATTTCGAGCGCCAGTTTGGTGGGCTGGATAGTCGCAGCGAGGCGAGTTACGCCATCCAGCAATACTATCTCAACGGCGGCAGCATCGCCTGGGTCATCCGCGCGGTCGCCGCCAACGCCGAGTCGGCCACGCGCGTCCTGCCGCGCAGCGCCAGCTACTATGCGTCCGGTGCGTCGGGCGGGGGCAGCGGCGGCGGTGGCGGCGATAGCCTGATCGTCACGGCGGCCAGCCCCGGCGCCTGGGGCAATAACCTGCAGGTGGCTGTGGACTACAACGGCACCCGGCGTGCTCAGGGCACCGGCCAGCCGGTCGAGTTCAACCTGGCCGTGCGCGAGGTGGTCGAGGTCAACGGCCGGCAGCAGGTGCGGGCCACCGAGACCTACCGCAACCTCAGCATGGACACCACCAGTTCGCGTTATGTCGAGAGCGTCATCAACGACGCGTCCACGCTGATCACGGTCAGCGATGTGAGCGGCGGCGAACTGCCGGAGGCCACCGGCGCCGACGTGATCAACAACCCCCAGCCCGGCGACTTCCTGTGGCTGGGCCGCGCGCCCTTCCAGGCCGGCGCCGACGGCGACGCGCCCACCGCCAATGACCTGGAGGGCGACCCCGACGCCAAGACCGGCATGTATGCGCTGGACACCATCGAACCCTTCATCTTCAATATCCTGTGCATCCCGGCGGCGGCCAATATGGATGCCGGCAACATGACCGCCGTGATCACCGCCGCCGAGGCCTACTGCGACGCCAAACGGGCCTTCCTGATCGTCGATATCCCGGCCAATATCGCTACGCCGGCCGGGATGATCGCCTGGATGGGCACTAACGACGGCCTGCGCGATCGTAACGCCGCGGTCTACTTCCCGCGCGTGCTGATCCCCGACGCGCTGAACGAGAACCGCCCGCGCAACGTGGGCGCCTCCGGCACGCTGGCCGGCGTCTACGCGCGCACCGATGCGACGCGCGGCGTCTGGAAGGCCCCTGCGGGCACCGACGGCGATCTGCGCGGTGCCAGCCTGGCCGTGACCATCAACGATCTGGAGAACGGCTCGCTCAACCCGCTGGGCATCAACGCCCTGCGCACCTTCCCCATCTTCGGGCCGATCAGTTGGGGCGCCCGCACGCTGGAAGGCGCCGATCAGCAGGCCAGCGAGTGGAAATATATCCCCGTCCGCCGCACCGCGCTCTACATCGAGGAGAGCCTCTACCAGGGCCTCAAGTGGGTGGTGTTCGAGCCGAACGACGAGCCGCTGTGGTCGCAGATTCGGCTCAACGTGGGCGCCTTCATGCAGGACCTGTTCCGGCGCGGCGCCTTCCAGGGCACAACCCCGCGCGAAGCCTATTTCGTCAAGTGCGACAAAGATACCACGACCCAGAATGACATCGACCGCGGCATCGTCAACATCGTGGTCGGCTTCGCGCCGCTCAAGCCCGCCGAGTTCGTCGTCATCCAGATTCAGCAGATGGCCGGCCAGGTCCAGGTCTAAGGAGGTAGGCGATGGCACAGTTCAGCGTGAACCCGACCCGCTTCGATCCCTATAAGACGTTCAAGTTTCGCGTCAAGTGGGACGGGCGCTATGTGGCGGGCATCAGCAAAGTCAGCGCGCTCACGCGCACGACGACGCCCATAACCCACCGCGAGGGCGGCGACCCCAGCACCAGCCGCAAGTCGCCCGGTCGCACCGAATACAACGCGATCACTCTGGAGCGGGGCGTGACCCACGACCTGGAGTTCGAGCAGTGGGCCAGCAAGGTCTGGAACTTTGGCGCCGGGCCGGGCGCCGAGGTCTCGCTCAAGGACTTCCGCAAGGACATCATCATCGACGTGTTCAACGAGGCCGGGCAGAAGGTGCTCTCCTACCGCGTGTTCCGCTGCTGGGTGTCGGAGTACCAGGCGCTGCCCGATCTAGACGCGAACGCCGGGGCCATCGCCCTCCAGCACATCAAGCTGGAGAACGAGGGCTGGCAGCGCGACCCCGAAGTCGTTGAGCCGGCGGAGCCGCAATTCGCGCCATGAGCCTGGTTATGTCGAGCGAACGCCTGTCCAACGCGGCGATCCTGGCGGCCTGGGAAACCGGCCAGGCCGGGTCGCCGCTGGATCGGGCCAACGCCGTCCTGTGGTACGCCGTGCCCGAGGCCGAACGGTCCGACCTGGATGCCTGGACCACGGGCCGGCGCGACGCTCGCTTGCTCGACGTGTATGCCGCCACCTTCGGCGACCGGATCGCCGGGTTGGTGGCCTGCCCGGAGTGCGGCGAGCAACTGGAGATCGCCCTGGGGCCGGACGATATCCGCAGCCCCTATGGCAGCGCGGAGCAAGAGTTCGAACTGCTGGATGGCGAAGCCGGTTATCGCCTGATCTTTCGCTTGCCCACGGGCGCCGATCTGCGCGCGGCGGCGGTATACGAGAGCGAAGGCGCGGCCCGGCGGGCCCTGCTGGAGCGCTGCACCATTCGCGCAGAGCAGGCCGGCACGGCGATACCGGCGACCAGTTTGCCGGAGCCGCTGATCGTCCGTCTCGGCCACGCAATGGCCGAACACGACGCGCAGAGCGACGTGCGCCTGGATCTGGCCTGCCCAGCCTGTGAACACACGTGGCAGGCGCGGTTTGACATCGGCGATTTCGTGTGGCGCGAGGTGGTGGCGCGGGTCCGCCGGCTCATCGCCGACATCCACACGCTGGCGCTGGCTTACGGCTGGCGCGAGGCCGATATCCTGGCCCTGTCCGACGCCCGGCGCAACCTATACCTGGAGCAGCTACTGGGATGAGCGATTACCTGACAAGCTTGGTGCAACGCGCACGCGGAGAGACCGGTGCGGTGCGGCCAATCGTGCAACCGGTGTTCGCGCCTGCGCGGGCGGACCTGCCGTCCCGTCCCGCGGGCACGCTGCCGGACCTGGCCGCGCCGGACGCCCCGGTGCCCGCGCCGGGCGCTCGCGCTGGCACCCGTCCAGCATTGGCTGATCAGGTTTCGGCTAACGCGACGCGCCTACCTGAGCAAGCCGCGCCCGGCGATGCGCTAGCCTCGCCGTCCCAGACGCCCGCTGCGTCTAATCGTGTGTCCCCTACCCCACCGCCTGTCGCTGAGGCTGGGCCACAGCCGTCGGCCGAATCACAACACGTAGTGGAAGTGGAGCGCACAATAATCGCAAATCAGACACCATCTGTTGCTCAGGCCGGGTCGCCCACAGGGGCGCAGGCGGCGCCTTTACCCTTAGAGGTGACGCCCTTGCCCATTGCGGAGGCACCGACGGCTATGTCCGCCTTCGACCAGCCCGCGCAGCAAGGCGCGGATGAACCAGGCCAAAGCCTCCGCCCTGCTTCGCAGGCTGCGCCCGATTCCGCTTCTGTCGTGGAGGCCCCACGGCTCGCCGCGCACGTGACGGCCCGCAGACAGGTGGGCCGGACACCCGCGAGCGATCAGATCATCCCCGTCCCGCGCGAGCCCGACCGGCCCGCGTCTCGCCCGGCAGCAGCGCCAGGATGGGCCGGCGCAGGCACCCACGCACCCGCCCCGCCCTCGCCGCCGGCAATCCGGGTGTCCATCGGGCGGATCGAGGTGCGCGCGATGCTGCCGGCGCCGCCGCCCCCGCCGCCGCCTGTGGCCGCGCCTGTCCCTAAAGGGGCAGCGCCGCTAGTGACCCTGGAAGCCTATCTGCGCGAGCGCACCGGGAGACGTGACCGATGAGCAATCCCTTCGCCATTGCCGCCGTCACCGCCACGTTCGGCCAGTTGCTGGGCCGCGTGACCGAAGACTCCACGCTGGCCGGGGCCGGCGTCACCCACCGCCCGCTGGACAAGGCCCGATCGGCGGGCGATACCACCCGCCAGTTGAACCTGTTTCTCTACCAGGTCAGCGCGGACCCGAGTTGGCGCAACATGGATCTCCCGTTCCGCAATGCCGGCGGCGAACTGAACAACCGGCCCGTGCTGGCGGTCGACCTGCACTATCTGCTGACCGCCTACGGCCAGAACGACGACGACCTGGACGCCCAGCATCTGCTGGCCCACGCGATGAGCCTGGTCCATGACGAGGCCGTCTTCACCCGCGATCAGGTGCGCGCGGCGCTCGTCGCCGAGCCATCCATCGCTTTGAGCGACCTGGCCGACCAGATCGAACTGGTGAAGGTCTGCCTGGAAACGCCGTCGCTGGAAGAAATCTCCAAGCTGTGGACGACGTTCCTGACGCAATACCGCCTGTCGGTGGCCTATCGTGCCTCGGTCGTGCTGATTGAGCGGCCGCTGCGGGCCCGCATCGCGCCGCCGGTGCGCGCCGCCAACATCTACGTCCTGCCGTTCCGCCGCCCGGTGATCGAGTCGGTCAGCCCGCAGGTCGTGCTGCCGGGTGATCAATTGACGATCCAGGGGCGCAACCTCCAGGCCGACCAGGTCCAGGTACGTTTCGGCGCCGTGCTGGCCGCCCCGGCGACGTTGAACGACCAGCAGATTACGCTGGCCGTGCCCGCTGCGGTACAGGCCGGCGTCAACACGGTCCAGGTGGTGCAGCAACTCGACCTCGGCACTCCGGCCACGCCGCATCGCGGGTTCGAGTCGAACGTGGCGGCCTTCATCCTGGCCCCGCGCATCACCACGCCGCAGCCGATCAGCGTGGCGCGCGGCGCGTCCCTGTCGCTGGCATTCCAGCCGCCCGTGAGCCGGGCGCAGCAGGTGGCGATCCTGCTGGGCGACCAGCAGATCACGTTGCCGGCCCGCGCGGCGGGGTCCGCCCCCGTGACGACCCTGGGCTTCCCGATCCCGGCCACGTTCCCGACCGGCGATTACCTGCTCCGCTTGCGCGTGGACGGCGCGGAAAGCCCGCTGGAGACCGATACCGACCCGAACAGCCCGACCTTCAACCAGTATATCGGACCCAAGGTGACGATCACATGACCGCCGACGAACTGCTCTGGACCGAAGCCAACCAGCGCTACCTCACCGCGGCGCTGGCCCAGGTACGCGCCCGCCTGCAACGGCAGGCCGCGCCTGCCCCTAAAGGGGCAGGCGCTCCGCCCCCGGATGACGGGCCGGATGCTGGGCCTGAGTTTCCGGCGGACATGCTGCCGCCCCCGGCGCTGGAGACGCTCTGCGCGGCGTTCGGCCTGTCGCCGTTCGAGCGCCAGATCGTGCTGCTCTGCGCGGGGGTGGAACTCGACGCCCGCTTCCCCGGCCTCTGCGCTGCCGCCCAGGCCGACCCCGCGCGGGCCTACCCGACCTTCAGCCTTGCGCTGGCCGGGCTCGACGACCCGCACTGGAGCGCCGTGACCCCCGCCGGACCGCTGCGTCGCTGGCGTCTGCTCGAAATCGGCCCGCTACCGGGCGTCCCGCTGACGCTGAGTCCGCTACGCCTCGACGAGCGCATCCTCCATTATCTAGCCGGGGTCCAGCACCTGGACGAGCGCCTGGCCGATCTGCTGACCCATGTCCATCCCGATGAGGATCTGGTGCCGTCGCACCAGGCCGCCGCCGGCGCCATCCGCGATCTCCTGGAGCGGACGAATCGCCGGCCCCCACTGATCCAGCTTTGCGGCACCGACGGCGGGGCCAAGCGCAGTATTGCCGCCGCCGCGTGTGCCGCGGTGGGGCTGCACCTGCTCGCGCTCCCGGCGGAAGCGATCCCCAGCCATCCGTCTGAGCGGGAAGGGCTGCTGCGGCTGTGGGCGCGCGAGGCCACCCTGACCACCAGCGCGCTGTACATCGACGCCACGACCATCGACATGGCCGACACCCACGCCGTGGCCGGCGTTACGGCCTTCCTGGAGCGCGTGCGCGGGGTGGTCGTGCTGGCGACGCGCGGGCGCTGGGCGGGGGTGCTGCGGCCCATGCGCACGATGGAGATCCAGAAGCCCGCCCCGGAGGAACAGCGCGCCCTGTGGCAGGCCGTTCTGGGCGAGGCGGCGCCGCGCCTCAACGGCCACGTCACGCGGCTGGCAACCGAGTTCAACCTGAGTGCGACAGCCATCCAGGCCACCGCCCGCGAGGCCCTGGACGGGGCAGACACGCCCGACGCGCTGGCCGCGCGGCTGTGGGACGCCGGGCGCGCGCAGGTGCGCCCGCGCCTGGACGACCTGGCCCAGCGCATCGAGCCTGCGGCCGGCTGGCAGGACCTGGTGCTGCCCGAACCCGCTCTGCTGGCGTTGCACGAGATCGCCGCGCACGTCCGCCGGCGCGCCACCGTCTACGATGAATGGGGGTTCGCCACCAAAGGCGCGCGCGGGTTGGGCATCAGCGCCCTGTTCGCCGGGGCCAGCGGCACCGGCAAGACGATGGCCGCGGAGGTGCTGGCGGGCGAACTCGACCTGGATCTCTACCGCATCGACCTGAGCCAGATCGTCAACAAATACATCGGCGAGACCGAGAAAAATCTGCGGCGCGTCTTCGACGCCGCGGAGGACGGCGGGGCCATCCTCTTCTTCGACGAGGCCGACGCCCTCTTCGGCAAGCGCAGCGAGGTCAAGGACAGCCACGACCGCTACGCCAATATCGAGATCAACTACCTGCTGCAGCGCATGGAGCTCTATCGCGGGCTGGCGGTGCTGGCGACGAACATGAAGAGCGCGCTCGATCCGGCGTTCTTGCGCCGCATCCGCTTCGTGATCAACTTCCCGTTCCCGGATGCCACGCAGCGCGCCGAGATCTGGCGGCGCATCTTCCCCGCCGCCACGCCCACCGCGGGCCTGGACATGGCCCGCCTGGCCCAACTCAACATCGCGGGCGGCAGCATCCGCAACATCGCCCTGAACGCGACCTTCCTGGCCGCCGACGCGGGCGAACCGGTGCAGATGCGCCACCTGCTGCAAGCCACGCGCAGCGAGTACGCCAAGGTGGAGAAGCCGCTGAACGCGACCGAGATCGGGGGCTGGCTATGACGCCCGACATCGACCTGGACATCGACGAACTGGTACTGCACGGCTTCGCGCCCGGCGACGGCGAGCAGATCGGCGCCGCGATCCGGCACGAACTGGCCCGCCTGGTTGCCGAGCAGGGGCTGCCGGCGGGCCTGGGCACCGGGGGCGCGATCCCGCGCCTGGACGGCGGCGGGTTTCAGGTGGCGGCGGGCGCGACCACGGACGCCATCGGCGCCCAGGTGGCACACGCCGTCTACGGCGGGCTGGCGCGTTCCGCCCCGCCGCAACAAGCAAAATCCTGACTGGCGGGCTGGACCGCCGCGAGGAGCACACGTCATGCGCACCCATCAGCGAGCCGAAACCCACGCCGGGCCAACGCCCATCGCGTTGCCCGCGCTGCGGCGCGAAAGTCCCGCGGTGGCACCGGGCGGGCCGGCCACGCTCCATTACACCGTGGGCGCCGGCCATGACTTCAGCCGCATGCGCGTGTATGGCGATCACGGCGCCGGGGGCTGGCTGGACGACGCCAGTCAGCAATCCCGCCAGGTGAAGGGCACCGAATCCTTCCCGGAGGAAGAGGGCCAGGCCGGCGACCCGGAACTGAAGCGACTCGACAACGGGTCGGGGACCGGATCAGGATCGGGTTCTGGGTCGGGGGCGGGGTCCGGGAGCGGCAAAGCGGCCACGCCGGCCCTGGCTGCCTCGGGCGATACCTACAAGGACGGCGCCAGCGAATCCCATAAGAGTATCCGCTTCGACGTGACCGTCCCGTCCGGGCTCACGGCGGGCGATTACGCCCTGGTCAACATGGTGAAAGGCTCGATGAAAAATGGCGACGGCAAGTATTTCAAAGCCACCATGTACGGCAAACAGGTCGATGCCAATTATGCCGACTGGGTGGTGGATTCCAGAGACGAGGACCCGGTGTATTGGAGCACCGACAAGGCCCGCTGGAACTTCAGGACCACCTCGACCGGCTTTTTCGCCACCGACGATCCCGGCCCCGCGCTCACCAGCGAGACCGGCGCGATTTACGCCCTGAAATTCAAGATGGGCCTGTACAAGCTGGCTGACCTGCCCACGAAGACCACCGGCACCATCAGCGCCACGCCGCTGGCCGAGTATCCCTGGCAGTATTCCGTGGTGGTCGACAAGAGCGGTAAGTTCAGCCACCCGGCCATCTAGCCGGTACCGGAGGAGGATCAGACCTGATGCGCACCTACCAACAAAAACCGAATCATGCAGGACCGGGGATTATCCCGCTGTCGATGTTGCAGCGCCCCGGCGCGGACGGCGCCGCGCTCGCCGGGCCGGTGAGATTGCACTACCCGGCGGGCGGCGGCCACAACTTCGGCGACGTGCGCGTCCACGACGAGCGGCGGGCCGGGGCCGAGCCACAGGCCGCAGGGACCAAGGGGGCCGAAACCCTGCCGGAGGAAGAGGGCTCGACTGGAGATCCGGAAATCAAACGGGCCGCCGGCCCCGATGCGGGCGTGCCCGCGGACGCCGGCTCCGGCTCGGGATCGGGGTCGGGCGGTTCCAAAGCGACGCCGACCCTGGCCGCCTCCAAGGACGACTATAGCGGCGATACGGCCACCGAGTCGCACAAAAATATCCGCTTCGACGTGACCATCCCCTCCGGGGTGACGGCGGGCGATTATGCCCTGGTCAACAAGCTGAAAGGTTCGCAGAAAGACGGATCGGGCAAGGCTTTCAAGGTCAAGATGTACGGCAAAACGGTCGATTTTGATTTCTCGGACTGGCAGGTGGATTCGGTTGATGAAGACCCGGTCTACTGGAGCAAGGACGGCACGCGCTGGCGATACAATTCGACCGCCACCGGCTTCTACGCCACCGACGATCCCGGTCCGGCGCTGAGCTCCGAGACGGGCGCCGTCTATGCGGTCAAGTTCAAGATGGGCCTGTATAAGCTGGCCGACCTGCCCGAGAAGACCACCGGCAGCATCAGCGCCACGCCGCTGTCCGAATACGATTGGCAATATTCCGTGGTGGTCGACAAGAGCGGCAAGTTCAGCCACCCGGCCATCTAGCCCCGGACCCTGGAGGCACAGCGATGCACAAGCACGACAGCAGCAAACGCGACCGCATCCGGCAATTGCTGGACGAGCTGAACGAATGGGAACAGCAATACGGCATCCGGTACTCCGGCGACCCGCGGCTGAAGAGCACCGGCGAATCCAACGCGCGGATCGAGGACTTGAAGACCCAACTGGCCGAGTTGGGGGCGCGGGTGCATTGGAACGGGACTGAATATGTGCTGGACCCCGGCACGACGGCCCCCGGCGATCCCGATCAAGCGGCTTCGCAGCCGGAAGACGACGCTGACGCATAAGCCGCAGTGTGCGGCTACATGATGGAGAACCGAGCATGACCACTTTTCCAGGCTCCCCGCGCTTGCTCAAGGGCGCGATTGTCGGCATCGACCCGCTGAACCCGCTGGCGAGCGTGATCGTGTTCCAGTACAACCCGGAAACGCTCACCCGCACGCTGACCCCGCAGATGGCCGGCGGCACCGGGTCCGACCGGGCCGAGGCGCTGCGCCTCAAGGGCGCGCCGGTCGAGACGATCAGCGTGGCCGTCGAGATCGACGCCACCGACCAGTTGGAGAAGGCCGACGCCCTGGCGGTGAGCATGGGCATCTACCCGCAACTATCCGCGCTGGAGATGCTCATCTACCCCAAGAGCGCCCTGGTCATCGCCAACACCGTGCTGCTGGCCGTGGGCACCATCGAGATCATCCCGCCCGAGGCGCCGCTGACGCTGTTTATCTGGGGGCCGAAGCGGGTGCTGCCGGTGCGCCTCACGACGTTCAGCATCGCCGAGGAAGCCTACGACGTGAACCTGAACCCGATCCGCGCCAAAGTCACCCTCGGGCTGCAGGTGCTCAGCTACAACGACCTGCCGCTGAGCCATCCCGGCTACGCGCTCTTCCTGGCGCACCAGGTGGTCAAGGAGACGATGGCGACGATCAGCAGCGTCGGGAATATCTCGTCGCTGGTGAGCGGATCTTTCTAGGGGCCGGCCACCGGGATTTGGCCGGTGTAGGGGCCGGTTTCAACCCGACCCGCCGCCCAGCGGAGGACAGACGATGTTCGACCCAACCAGTCGCTACTACAACCTGGAGACCGCGGGCCTGGTCATGCCCGACGGGCGGACGGTCGCCTACGTGCGGCGGCGGTTTCTCCCGCAGGGCGCGGCCATGCCGCTGCTGGTGGAGATCACGGTGGCCCAGGGCGACCGCCTGGACCTGATCACCGCCCGTACGCTGGGCGACCCGGAGCAGTTCTGGCGCGTAGCCGACGCCAACGACGCCATGAACCCGCCCGATCTGACCGCGCAAGTGGGGCGCGTGCTGCGCGTCCCGATCCCGCAACCCTGAGGTATCGGCTCGTACCCTGATCGGATAAGGACCCTGCCATCATGCTACTGGGCGTGCATTTAACCCTGTTGATCGGCCCGACCATCGCCGTGCCGGCCCCGATCCAGTTGACCGAAGCGCTGCAAAGCGTGCGCGTCTCGCACAGCGACGACCGCCAATCGGGCTTCGAGATCACCTTCCAGATCGGGCGCTCCGGCCCCGCCGACCTGCTCGATTATGCGCTGGTCAGCAACCCGCTGCTCAAGCCCTTCAACCGGGTCGTGATCGTCGTGACCTTCAGCGTCATGCCGCGCGTGCTCATGGACGGCATCATCACCCATGTGCAGGTTTCGCCCAGCGACCAGCCCGGCGCCGCGACCATGACGATCATCGGCGAGGATGTGAGCGTCATGATGGACCGCAAAGAGGAGTCCGCCGAGCACCCGGCCCAGGACGAGACGATCATTGCCCTC